>DASCOW010000377.1:0-8084 GCA_036012205.1 Verrucomicrobiota bacterium | reverse complement strand
GCCCTCCATGAAGCGGACGAGATCACCCGGCCAGAGGAGGGACGGAGGCACACCATGACGTTAGCCCGCAACGGCAAGGTCACCGGCTGGAACGACTGCAACCGCTATTTCGGCACCTTCACACTGGAGAAAGGGAACTGGCTGGAATTTGGGGGTGGCTTCGGCTCCACATTGATGCTGTGCATGCCTAGTTCACTCGACTTCGAGTTTTTCGAATCGCTACAAGTGTCCAAAGGATTCGAGGTGGACGGCAACAGTCTGAAGCTCTTTTACGGTGACAACGCCGAGAACTGGATCGAGTTCAGGAAAAGCGACTGACCCACCGGCCAACGGAAAATCCGATGGGAAAATGTCAGCGCTTGGCCAAGTCGCGGACATAAACGTTCGCAAAGTCGATTGGGCCGGTCGGCACAATTTTAAACGGCCCTCGGGCCGGCACACTGCCTAGTTTTTTGTCGGTGAAAACCGGCTTGCCGTTGAGACTCAGGCTGAGCCGATCGCCGCGCAACTCGCCCTCGAAGCGGTTCCAGTTGCGCCCCTTCAAAACCAGGGTGCCCTTGTACAACGAAGGCGCAATCGTGATGGCCGCCGCCTTCGAGCCGCGAAGCTGAAACGCACACGACTGGGTTTCCCCGGACACGCGAACATCAAAGATAAAGCCAAAGTCACCGAACAACTCGGCGGTCTGAATCGACTTGTCCGCCGCCTCCGATTTGCCGTCGAAACGAAACATCCAGTTGCGAGACTGCCAATGTGGCTCGCTGCCTTTGCCCGGGCGCCACCCGGAAAAATCGACGCCCGAGTACAGGCAGCGATAACCTCGATTGGAAATAGCCACCTGCCCTGGCTCAAGCGGTGTCGCAAGCAGTTCCCTGATGCGCAGGTTACGGTAATGCACCACGCCCCCCTCCGACTCGAGGCAGATGTAGCCCTTGCGCGGGCTGGCCTCTTTGCCGCGCGTCACCACCTTGCCGTTGACCGCGAGCGAGATGTTCCCGTCATTGCAGACGATTCGGTAATGGTTCCACTCCGGGCTGGGTCTGGAGCGAAACTCTGTCGGGAACGCCCGGCTGCCGCCCCGACCGTTGACCGGCGTCATCGTCGCACCGTGGATCGGGAAAATGTCGCCGTGCACCGTGTGCCCCCCGGAGTTCCCGTAGGCATTTTCCAGCACCTGCACCTCGACGCTGCGGTGAAATGGCTGTCCGCGTGCCGTGATGTCATCCGCCCAGACAAAAATCCCGGCGTTGCCTCTGGGCTTCATGTGCCGCCACTCCACCTCCATGATGAAGTTTTGGTACATCCGCACCGTGCGCAACTCGCCGGTCGGCTGGCCGGAGCACACGATCATCCCGTCGCGCACCGTCCAGGTCGACGGTGCAGTATTCACCGGCACCCAGCCGGAGAGGTCCTTCCCGTTGAATAGCGACCGAAACCCGTTCTCCGCCTTTTCCTCAGCGGCAGCCGACGCAGCCGACAACGAAACGGCGGCAACAAAACGAATGATCCTCTTTTTGTCGAAACGCATGATGGGTGGAGAGTGCCCCCGGCCAAGCGCTTGGCCAAGCGGAATCCCCGGCCAACCGGCAGCCGGCCAACGGCGAAACTGGGCGCCGCACCCCAAAAAAAACAGGGTTGACGTTCAGGGCGACGGCGGCTAAAACAAACGCCTGTTTAAAACAGTCGTTTGAATTAAATGGCAAAAATGGACACCAAGATACGGATTCTCGACACCGCCGAGCGGCTGTTCGCCCAGAAGGGTTTCGATGCCGTGTCGCTGCGCACCATCATCGCCTCTGCCAAGGTCAACCTTGCGGCCGTGCATTACCATTTCGGTTCCAAGCAAGCGCTGATTCACGCGGTAATCTCCCGGCGGCTCCGCCCAATCAACGAGGAACGGCTGACCCAGCTTGCGGAGGTCCGGATCAAGGCCGGCAGGCGACCGGTGAAACTGGAGCATGTGCTCGAGTGCCTGTTCCGTCCGCTGTTCCGCGTGCAGGCCAATCCCAAGGCTGGCCCCACTTTCGCACGCCTCGTCGGGCGAGTGATCGGCGAACGCAATGAGGGTCTTCAAAAATTCATGATGAGCGAGTTGGCCGAGGTGATCATTGAGTTCGGAGCCGCGTTCTGCACAGCCCTACCAGGACTGGCCAAGGAGGAAGCTGACTGGCGTTCGCACTTTATGGCCGGCGCGATGGCGCACACGCTTTGCAACGCCGACCTCCTCGTCCGCTTAACCGGCACCGATGCCGACGCCTCCGACTACGAGACAACGGTTCAGCGGTTGATTGATTTCACCGCCGCTGGCTTCCGTGCTAGAGTCAGTCCACTCCCGAAAAAAGCGAGATCCAAGTGGACCTCAAAAAAGAAGTGATGCACCCGACACATTCCATCACGGCGGCGGGTCTGCTGCTCGCCGGTTGCGCCACCGACTCCAACCGGACAGCCCGAGATTTTGCCGACGAACTTCCCGCCAAATGGACGACCTCGAACACGAGCACCAGCCAAGCGCCGGCGTTTTGGTGGCACAACTTTCGCGACGACCAGTTGAGCGAAGTAATCGGGCATGCCCTCGCCGCCAATCCGGATGTCTGGAGCGCCGCCGCCCGACTCGAGGCCGCGTGGGCGCAGGCCAGAATCGCCAGTTCGGAACAGTTGCCCCAAATCGGCCTCAGCGGCGGCCTATCAAAAAGCAAACTGAACATGGCGCAGTTCGGCTTCAAACTACCGGGTGGGAACCTGCCCAACGCATTTGTGAACGAACGGCATAACCTGACACTAGGTGCGCAGTGGGAACTCGACCTGTGGGGCCGCGTGCGCGCCGGCAAACGCGCCGCCCGCGCGAACGCACTTGGCCAAGCGGCGGAGTTCGCCGGAGTTCGCCACTCACTCGCCGGCCAAGTGGCCAAGGCTTGGATGCTGGCCATTGAAGCACAACAACAGGTGCGGCTGGCCGGCTTCACTGTCGCCACACACGAGACGACGGTGGCACAGATTCGCGCCCGGTTTGAGCAGGGCATCCTCTCGTCAATCGACTTGCGACTGGCCGGGGCCAATCTCTCTGCTGCCAAAGCGCAACTTGCTGAACTGGAATCAGTTGCCGGGCAGGTTGTTCGGCAGTTGGAGGTCCTGATTGGCCAGTTCCCAGCCAATAAACTGGTGATCCCGGACAAATTGCCCACGATGCCACCGTCCATCCCGGCCGGCGTGCCGGCGGAGATTCTCTCGCGTCGGCCCGATCTCGTTGCCGCCGAGCACCGACTCTTCTCCACCGGTGCTACACTCAGTCAGGCCAAGGCGTCGCTCTACCCGCAGATCAGCCTGACCGGCAGCGCCGGCACCTCGACGAGCGAACTGTCCGACCTGATCTCCGGCGACTCGGTGATATGGAACCTCGGCACCAACCTGACACAACCGGTGTTTCAAGCCGGCCGACTGCGGGCCAACATCCGACTGCAACGGGCCAACCTGAAAGCAGCCGAGGAGGCGTTCCGATCGACCATGCTCAAGGCAATGGGCGAGGTGGAAAACGCGCTCGCCACCGGACAGCAACTGGCCGCGATGGACGAGGCGCTTGGCGTCGCATACGAGCAGTCACAAGCCGCCGTGCAAGTCGCGCAGGAACGATTCGACCGCGGACTCGGAAACATCATCACACTGCTCGAGGCACGCCGCCGGGCGATTAGCGCCGAAGGCCAATGGAGGGCTGCGCGGCGGCGCCAATTGGAGAACCGGGTCAATTTGCACTTAGCCCTTGGAGGCGGATTTGAATCGTTGAAAAGCAATGGAACAGCAGACAACTAATCCCAACCGCAGGTTGAAAATCATCTCCACGTTCGCCGTGGCGATTATTGGCATTGCCCTCGCCATCGTGTTGGTGAAGAGCAGAAGCAAGCTGGAATCGAAAAACCCGGAGCCAATTCTGCCGAGTGTGGAGGTGCAGGTGGCAGAGGCAACACGGCACACATACCGGATCCAATCCCAGGGAACCGTCCTGCCCCGAACAATCGTCCGGCTCGTGAGTGAAGTCAGCGGCCGGGTGGTGTCAGTGGCCGACGAGTTCGATGCAGGCCAGATTTTCGCGAAGGACGATTTGCTGCTGAAGATCGATCCGCGCGATTACGAACTGGCGCTCACTCAGGCCAGTGCGCAGGTCGCCCAAGCGGATTTGAAGTTACAGATGGAAGTTGAAGAGGCGGCAGTCGCCCGCCGTGAATGGCAGTTACTCAAACAGGACGAACCGAACGGCCTGCAGGCGCGCGAACCGCAACTCGCCAGCGCCCGTATCGCGCTTGAGGCCGCGCGTGCTGCCGAGGAGGCGGCCAGGCGCAACCTCGAACGGTGCGAGATACGCGCGCCGTTTGAAGGCATGGTGACTAAGGCCGACGTTCGACCCGGACAATTTGTCGGCGTGTCCACGCCGCTTGGCGAATTGTTTGACACAGATATTGCGGAGGTGCGTTTGCCACTGAGCACCCACGACTTAAGTTTCATTGATCTGCCCAGACCCGGTGCGCAGTCGACGCTTGGTCAGGCGCCCAAGGTGACACTCAGTACCCGTGTCGGCGGAAGGCGAATGGAGTGGCTTGGCCATATCGTCCGCTCGGAAGAAACGGTCGATCCGGTAAACCGAATGGTCTACGTGGTGGCACAGGTCGCCGATCCGTATGACCAAACCAATCGCGCCAGCGCGCCGCTGCGGAGAGGGATCTTTGTGCAGGCCAGCATCGAGGGCCGCACACAGGAGAATGTCATCGTGCTGCCGCGCCAAGCGCTTCGCGGGAAGAATCGCGTGTGGATCGAGAACGAAAACCAACTTCTCTTTCGGGCAGTCACGGTCACCTACGCCGATGCGAAGCAAGCCATAATCACAGAGGGCATCCAGTCGGGCGAACGGGTGATCACCTCGCTGCTTGCAGGAGTGGTTGACAAGATGGAAGTGAAGACGCGCGAGTTGGGATCGACGAATGAATAGCCTGATCGAATGGTTCGCGAAAAACGACGTCGCTGCAAACCTGTTGGCGATGTTCATCGTCATGATCGGCTTCCTGTCAATCGGGACGCTGCGGCAGGAGGTGTTCCCCGAGTTTTCGTCAGACCTTATTTTCATCAGTGTGCCCTACCCTGGCGCGGCGCCGGAGGAGGTTGAGGAGGGGGTCTGCCAAAAAATCGAGGAGTCGGTGCACGGCCTGACGGATGTCGAGAAAGTGACCTCTACCTCGATCGAAAACTCCGGAAGCGTTGTTATTGAACTAATGCCCGGCTCGGATGTCTCCCGCGCGCTTGACGATATCAAGGCGCAGATCGACGCGATCGACACTTTTCCCGATGAGGCGGAGACGCCGGTAATCCGCGAGATTCTTATGCGCAAGCAGGTGATCAATGTGGCGGTGTCCGGCGAAGCACCGGAGGCGTCGCTGCGACATTATGCGTCGCGTTTGCGCGATGAGTTGATGGCGCTGCCCGACATCACGCAGGTCGAGTTGGCAAACGTGCGCGACCTCGAGGTATCGATCGATGTATCCGAGCAGGCGCTGAGGCAATACAGCCTGACATTCGACGAGGTTGCCGCGGCCATTCGCCGCTCCTCCATTGATCTGCCCGGTGGCTCGATTGAAGTAAACCGAGGTGGTGAAATTTTGCTCCGAACCAAGGGTCAGTCCAAGCGAATGGTAGATTTTGAGCAGATCGTCTTGCGCACTCGACCGGATGGCACACGGCTGCAGCTTGCCCAAGTAGCGACGGTGTTGGACGGCTTCGAGGAGACGGACCAGGAATCGTACTTCGACGGCAAACCTTGTGCGCTGGTAAAAGTGTTCCGCGTCGGAGAGGAAAACGCCATCGCCATCTCGGAAACAGTCCAGCAATACCTCGCCGACTCGAGGCACCGCTACCCGGAAGGCATTGCATTGACGGTTTGGCAGGATGACTCGACGTACCTGCGGGGCCGCCGCGACTTGATGATCCGAAACGGCCTGACCGGCTTCTGTCTTGTGTTCCTCGTGCTGGCGCTATTTCTACGTTTCCGTTTGGCCTTCTGGGTGAGCCTTGGCATCCCGATCTCGTTTCTTGGCACGTTTTGGCTTATGCCAACGCTCGACGTGTCGATCAGCATGATCTCGCTTTTTGCGTTCATCGTGGTGCTGGGGATCGTGGTGGACGACGCCATCCTGATCGGCGAAAACATCCATGCGCATCACGAGCGCGGCACGCCCGGACTCAAGGGGGCGATCGCCGGCGCCACCGAGATGGCCAAGCCCGTGATATTCGCCGTGGCGACATCAATCGCCGCATTCGCACCGTTGATTTTCACCGCCGGCAACACTGGCAAAATCATGAAGTTCATTCCGCTGATCGTGATCCCGACGCTGTTTTTTTCGCTGGTCGAGTCGCTATTCATTCTGCCGAAACACCTCAGTCACCTGCGCAAGGTGGATGACATCGAGGGAGGCCGAGGATTCGTCAACGGGTGGCGGCGGTTTCAGCACCGGTTCGTCGTGCGGATGGATCAGTTCATCCTCCAAATCTACAAGCCGAGCCTGCGCTGGTGCCTTGAGTGGCGCTACCTGACCATGGCCGGTGCCGTGGCAGCGTTTGCCGTCACGGTCGGTTTGGTGGCCGGTGGTCATGTTGGCTTCACATTTTTTCCGCCGGTTGAGGGAGACAATATCGCCGCAACCGTGACCCTGCCGCTGGGCACCACCACCGAGGAGACCAAGCGCGCGGTAAAGAAACTCGAGGCGGCCGCCGAAAAGGTGCGCAAGCAACTCGATGAGGAGACACCTGATGGCTACCCCAGCATCGTGCGCCATATGCTCAGCTCGGTGGGCAGCCAGCCATTCATGACCGACCAGAAACGAGCCGGCGGATACGCCAGCTCCTCCATCAGGGGTGAGAACACCGGCGAGGTGCACATCGAGGCGTCTCCGTCCGAGGAAAGGATGTTTAACAGCCACGAGGTCGCGAGGCGCTGGCGTGAGATCGTAGGCGAAATGCCCGAGGCCGAGGAACTGCAGTTTACTGCCGACATCTTTCAGGCCGGCGACGCGATCAATGTCGTGCTCACGGGGTCGGACTTTGGACAACTGCAGGATGCCGCCGGATGGCTCAAGCGGAAATTGGCCAAGATCCCCAGTGTCATCGACATTGCCGACTCGTTTCGCGAAGGCAAGGAGGAACTACTACTGGGGATCAAGCCGGAAGCCGAGGCGCTTGGCCTGACGCAGTCCGATCTGGCGAGGCAGGTGCGGCAGGCTTTTTACGGCGACGAGGTGCAACGCCTCCAGCGTGGGCGCGACGACGTCAAGGTTATGCTCCGCTACCCGCGCGACGAGCGACGCAGCTTGGCCAACCTTGAGCAGATGCGCATACGCATGCCAAATGGCACCGAAGTGCCGTTCGTCGAGGTGGCCAACGTGACGCATGGCCGCGGTTACGAATCCATCCGGCGCATCGATCTGCGACGCGCCGTCAACGTCACTGCCAACGTCGATCCCGCCGCCGCCAATTCGCAGCAGATCAACCGTCAACTCGAGACCGAACTGCTCCCAAAAATGCAGCTCGAGTTCCCTGGTATTTACTGGTCGTTCGAGGGCCAGAAGAGCGAGCAGGGCGAAACCCTGGCCAGCCTGCAGTACCTCTACATCGTCGCGCTGATCATCATTTACGCCCTGCTGGCGATCCCGTTTAGCTCGTACATCCAACCGCTCATCGTCATGGCAGCGATCCCGTTTGGCTTCATCGGCGCGGTCTGGGGACATGTCGTGATGGGGATGGATGTCACCATCCTGTCCGGCTTCGGCGTGGTTGCACTGACCGGCGTGGTCGTCAACGACAGCCTCGTGATGGTGGACTATGTCAACCGCAAGCGCGGCATCGGCCTAAGCGAGATGGAATCGGCGCGCCAAGCTGGTTTGTCCCGTTTTCGGCCGATCCTGCTCACATCGCTCACCACCTTCGCCGGCCTCACGCCGTTGCTGCTCGAGAAAAGCCGGCAGGCCAAGTTCCTCGTACCGATGGCCATCTCGCTTGGCTTCGGCGTCATCTTCGCCACCGTCATCACGCTGATCCTTGTGCCCTCAATG
>DASCOW010000376.1:0-2967 GCA_036012205.1 Verrucomicrobiota bacterium | reverse complement strand
CCAGTCTTGCCGTACACGAAACCGCGCCCGTCCATATACCCTAGCCCCGGCTCGCTACTGAACACGGTGAAGTCGTTCCACATGAATCCGTTGATCAGCGGCGACATCGGCGCGAGCGGCGTATAGTCGCGGATGGAGGTCTTGAGGAAATTACGCCGCACGGCATCGGCGGTTTCGAGCAATGCTGGATACTTTAGCAAAAAAGTGCCGCCGCGCACTTGGCCAAGCAGCTGGAACGCAACCGCCGGCTTGGCATCGAGCAGCGCACCCGGCAAGTAGCCCGGCTCCATGCCACCGTGGTTGCACTGGATATAATCCGAGCCGCTGCCGACGTAAACCACGACCGGAAAAAAATCGTACAGCCGCCCGATCAGCGCCGGGTTGAACTGGTTATCATATTTTTTTTGACACTCGGCGATGAATCCGTATCGGGGAATCATTTGCACATCCTCGTGATTACCACGCGCCATGAACACCTGGTTCGGGTTCGCGAGTTTGAGTCGCAGCAGTGTGTAGAGCACCTCAATGCCGTAGTTACCGCGGTCGGTGTAGTCACCGAGGAAAACCATGTAGCGGTTCGGCTTTGTCAAGCGAAAGCCGTCTAGTGTGCCTGCTTGGTTGAGCGATTCTAGCATGGCAATAAAGGAGTGGATGTCACCGTGAAAATCGCCATGGAAAACCACCTCGCTTCCAGGTGGCACCTGGAGCTTCTGCGCGAACGGTTGAAACGGAATCGGCGGCTTCAGAAAATAAGCGCGATCGGTATTGAAAAACTCGTCCAGCTTGGGCCGAACGCCGACCCAGTTTGCCGCTGGTTTCATCGAACCAGCCTTGCCCAACTCGAACGCGGCCAGCAGCGCCTTGGCCACCTCGGCGAACGCAGGTAACGCTGTCTCTATCTGGAGTGTCGCCGCTTGTCCAAGCAGCGCGCGGTTGCTCTGCAGTTTGCTGCAGGCGCTCCTCCAGTCAGCATAAGTAGGGTACTTGGTTGAACGGTAGTCGCCCGGCCCGGCCAAGCAGTCTTGAGCGAATCCCACCGTCAGCACTGACAGCAGCACTTGGCTAATTACACTCCGGGGGTGGCATCTCCTTGGCAACATCATCCAACCGGTCACGGGCAGAGTGCTCCCTTCAGAACAAGCGCACAAGGCAAAAGGAACATTGCGTCACCCTGCCCTGGCGCCTAGTTTTCCTGCCATTCGGCTGACTTTATGAGTAAATCAACCCTTCAAAACCCACTCCTGACCACAGCGTTCGCCGTGGCAATCTACAGCGTGACAGCCAAAGCTGGTGATTGGCCCCAGTGGCGCGGCCCTACCTCAAATGGCCACACTGCCAAGGCTGATCCGCTTCCAGCCAAACTGCACCGTTCCCCGAGGGTAGTCTGGCGGATTGACGTTGGCTCCGGGCATTCAGCGCCGGTGACACAGGGCAATCGGGTCGCAATTGCCGAGCAACAAGACGGCTCCGAATCGCTACGCCTCGTCGACAAGCGCACCGGAAAGCTGCTTTGGGAGATGGTTTACGGGCAAACCTACGAAGACCGCTTCGGCGCAGGGCCTCGCTGCGCCCCGCTCTTCGATGGCGACCGGATTTATGCACAAACCTGCCGTGGCAAGCTGAGTTGCCTGAACGTAAAGAACGGCTCCAAACTGTGGAGCGTGGATTACCAGAAAAAATTCAAAGTCAAATGGATCAAAAATAAAAATCAAAACGAGGCTGCCGCCGCACGCCGGGGCTACAGCGGCACGCCGTTGATCGATGGGGATCACCTGATCTGTCAGGTGGGCGGCGCCCCGGGAACCGGCCTCGTCTGTTTCGACAAGTTCACCGGCGAGGTCGTGTGGAAATCACAGGATGATCTGGCCAGCTTTGCCAGCCCATTGATCACCACGTTCGCGGGCCGGCGACAATTCGTTACCCTCGCCACCGAGACGCTCTTCAGCGTGGACACCCAAACCGGCGAACGACTCTGGAGCCTACCGTTCCCCACTCTTTATTTCCGAAATGTTGTCACGCCTCTCGCCGCCGGTGACAGCGTAATCGTCGCCTCCCACTCCGAGGGCATGCACTGCATGGCTGGCACCGGCGAGAAAGGCAAAGCCAAGCTCAAATGGAACTCCCCCAAGCTAAAGATCAACCTCGCCACGCCGGTCATCGTGAAAGGTAACCTGTATGGCTTCGCCGAGAAGGACCGCTTCATTTGCGTCGACGCTGCCACCGGCAAGCTGAACTGGCAGGAACAAGGCTTCGGCAACTTTTATGCGTCAACTCTGACAGATAGCAATCGACTGCTTGTGCTCGGCCAAATGGGCGAACTGATCCTGCTCAATCTTAACCCGAAGGAATATGAGGAAATTGACCGTGTACAGGTCTGCGGCAAAACTTGGAGCTTTCCGGCCTACTCTAACGGCCAGCTTTTCGTACGCGACCAGAAGACCTTCCAGTGCCTTCAACTCACCCGCGAATAACGCGCTCCGCCAAACAAGTTGAGCATTGTCAAACCGTTTCCGGCGTTGGGTGTACCCACGGTGCGCTGTAGGAGCGATTGAGCAGCCGATTGGCCTCAGGATCGCCGATGACGGTGTGTGTCTCTGCATCCCACCGCAGCGAGCGGCCTCCTAGTCGCTGCGAGAGGTTGGCCAAGATGCAGCTTACGCTCGAAATGTGTCCCTGCTCAATATCGGCGACCGGGCGACTGCGCTTGGCAACGGCGTTGAGAAAATCGATCATGTGCACCCGCACCGCCGGGGCGACGTGCCGCTCAAGATCCTTCTCTGTTTTATCCTCAGGATACTCTTCCAGCTCCATCTTGACATCGCGATGGATCGCCTTAGCTCCACTGCCACGCGGAATGAAGTCGTATCGGTTGACACTCAGCTTGAGCGTACCCTTGTCGCCGTAGAGAAAGGCCGCCCAAGGGTAGTCGGGATCGGGTGCGTGGCCCCAGGCACGGTGCTGCCAGAC
>DASCOW010000375.1:0-4176 GCA_036012205.1 Verrucomicrobiota bacterium | reverse complement strand
GTGTGTGTTCTCGCCGGAACCGCCCGTGTACCCGAGGAACGATGGCACGGTGTGCGCCAGTCGATCCGAAACGGGCAAGACGGAGGGGTCGCTCAAGCTCAACTGCGAGTGGGGATTCGGCGCAGCGACATTTGTGACGGGGGCGTTTGGCTTCGCGGCAGCGGGAGAGGTGGTGCGGCGTCTGGCCGCCGGGATTTCCGCCTGAGCCGGGCTTGTTTTTGGCTTCGGTAGTGCTAATGTCAGTGCCGATGAGTCAGGATGCCGTATCTGTTGAAGTACGAGGGATTCTTCCCGCGAACAGCGGATGTGCTGTCTTCATCGGAAACGAGGAAAAGGTGTTCGTCATCCAGGTGGAGCACAACATGGGCGCCGTGATCGGCATGTTCCTCAACGACACCCCGAAGGAGCGGCCGCTGACACACGACCTGATTGGGCACGTGCTGGACGGATTCGGCATCAAACTGCTGCGGGTAGTCATCACCGAGTTGAAAAACTCAACCTACTTCGCCCGGCTGATCCTCGAGCAGGACAACGAACTAGGCCGCAAAATCGTGGAGGTCGATGCCCGGCCAAGCGACTGCCTGGCGCTCGCCGCCCACTACAAATCGCCGGTGTACGTGGCTGCGGATTTGTTCGCCGAGGTAGAGGACATGTCCGAAGTGCTGTCGCAGATTCAGGAATCGGCCGGCGACGAAGAGCAGGACTGATCCTCGCCGGCATGCCCGCCTCCAAGCCACACCTTCCCACCGAGCCTCTCTGCCTCGTTTTCGGCGACGAGGATTTTCTAGTGCGCGACCGAGCCAGCCAGGTTTACGAGGGATGGTGCGC
Organism: Verrucomicrobiota bacterium; assembly: GCA_036012205.1. Classification (GTDB taxonomy): domain Bacteria; phylum Verrucomicrobiota; class Verrucomicrobiia; order Limisphaerales; family UBA1096; genus UBA1096. The sequence goes on along the minus strand of DASCOW010000375.1, from coordinate 3,348 downwards.
CGACGCCGGTGGTGAGGATCACGAACTCATTGATGGCACGGTGCGCAACGCCGCCGAGGCACTCGAGGCATTAGCCAAGCTCAACGAAGCAGTGCAGACGCTGCCATTCTTCGGTGGGGCCAAGGTGGTGTGGCTGCGAGACGCCAACTTCCTCGGCGACGACCGCACAGCCTCAAGCCGCGACGTGACCGACCGGCTCAACGGCCTGGCCAAGGGCTGGGAAACGTTCGACTGGCAGGGGGTGCGCGTGCTGATCAGCGCCGGCAAGGTCGACAAACGTAAGACGTTCTTCAAGACGGCCAAAAAGATCGGCGCCGTCGAGGATCTGTCGGTCGCCGAGAAGGAACGCGGCAGCAGAGCGGCATTGATCGTGCGGCAGCGCTTGGCCGAACTGGGCAAAAAGATTTCCGCGCACGTTGCTGACGAATTGGTGCTGTTGGCAGGCGCCAACCTGCAGCAATTGCAAACCGAAGCCGACAAACTCGCGGCCTATGTGGGCGAGCGCGACGAAGTCACCCGGCAGGACGTGCACGAGATCGCCACCCGCACCAAGCAGGCGCGGGCGTTCGCCCTGGCCGACGCGCTGGGCGAGCGGAATCTGCCCAAGCTCCTGCGCGTGCTCGACGAAGAACTGTGGGAGGTGAAACTCGATGCCAAGAAATCACCCATCGCACTGCTCTACGGCCTAATCTCGAAAGTGCGGACGATGATTTTCCTCAAGGAGTTGCTGCGACTCAAATGGATACGCGCTGGGGGGGGCTATCCGCAGTTCAAGTCGCAGCTTGAAGCCATCCCGGACGAGCGGCTGCCAGTCGACCGAAAGTTCAACCCCAAGGCGATGCACCCGTACATGCTCTTCAACGCGCTTGGCCACGCGCGGCATTACTCGGAGGAGGAATTGACCCGTGCAATGGAGATTCTGCTGCACTGCAACCGACAGTTGGTCTCCTCAAGCACCGACGACACGCTACTCCTGCAACAGGCGCTCGTGCAGATCGTCAGCAAGGCGGCGTAGCGATTGCTTCCCACTCAGGTTTCATGAGGTCAAGTTAAAAACTTGACCAGCCCAAAAATATAATTTATCATATTTTTCTTATGAAATCATTTGATGTCAGTTGTCCATATTGTGATGAATCACTTTCAGTTACCAGCGGTGACATGGGTTTCGATGTGACTTGCCCAACCTGCAACGAAGATTTCTTCATCGAAAAAGAGTCTCTTGAGGAGAGCAAAAAAAACGTCAAGGAACCGACCAAGCTCAATCCTCCAAAAAAACATCACCAGAAAAAAACGAAGGAAACCTTTGTAGTTGAAAACTGGATGCTCTATGCAGGGTATTATGTTGCTCTAATATTAATTCCAATAATTATGCTAGCTTTAGGGACTTTCTTTGGTTGGACAGCCTTTAGCGCCGCAGGGTTATTAATTTTAGGTTTTGGAGTCATGAACTTAGCCAATTCACTTTCACTCTATTTAGGAATGCAGGTTTGCAGGGTTGGTTGCGAGGTGCCAGCCATCATTCTTATGTCTCTAATTGCGTCTCTTTGGGGGACGTTCGTTGGCCCTGGAGGGTTAATAATTTTCTTGTTTCTTTTTTCGAAATATACGGATGCATCAATAATGGACGCCATTGGTACAGTCATCTGTTCGTCTATAATTTCATTTTTTGTATATTTAGGTTTAATGGGTGTAATTGTGAAGCTGGCCTCTGGGTAGAGGCAGTAAACTTCCTTCCCTCAACGGCATGGTTGGGATTGTCTCAATTAGGATGAGTTTCATTTCTATTAAACTTCCAACGCTTTCGTCGTTTCCGGAAGTCTGCAATGCATATGCTTCAACAGCAGAATGGAAATGATGGCCAATCAAATGTAACTTACGCGCTTGGTCAAGCGCTTGGCTTACCTCAACCGCAGCACTTTTTGTGTTTTTTGCCGCTGCCGCAGGGACACGGATCGTTGCGACCAACCTTGACGGCAGTGCGCACCGGCTCGGCTCGGGAAACCATGTCGGTGGCCTCGTCCACCATCTCTGAGGCTTGGTTGGCGGCACGGCGTTCCTCGGCCCCGAACGCACTGGTGCTCTGATGCACTTCCTGCGTCGGGAGGTTGCGCAGGAAGCTCTGGAAGGCATCAATGCTGGATGCACTGCGGAAGATGTTTTGGCAGATCTCGGTCCAGATGTTGACCTGCAACTCCTGAAACATGTGGTAACCCTCAGACTTGTACTCGAGAATGGGATCGCGCTGGCCGTAGGCACGCAGACCGATGCTGTGGCGCAGGCTGTCCATCTCGTAGAGATGTTCCTGCCAGAGACGGTCGATGGAGTTGAGGATGGTGTAGCGCTCGACAGCCACGAGTGCATCAGCCTCCTCAAAGCTGGTCTTGAGTTCGTAAGCTTCCTTGGCCTTGGCGGAGATGTTGTCGAACAACAGCGCCTGTTGCGGGGTCAGTTCCCGTTCGCCGCCGCCGCCGCCGGCAGTGGGTTTGCCCTCGATCAGTCCAGTCAACAAATCAGCCGAGACGCCCACGGGAAAGGTGAGGTTGGCCCAGTCGGAAAGGGCCTGAAAATCCCAGTTCACCGGCTCGAGTTCGGGATCGCAGAATTCCTGCACCTTGTTGGCGATGACCTCGTCCATGATCTCGATCAGTTTGTCCTGCACCCGGTCGGTGTGCATGACGTCGTTGCGGAAACCGTAGATTTCCTCGCGCTGCTTGTTCATCACGTCGTCGTACTCGAGGGTACGCTTGCGGATCTGGAAGTGGTGCTTCTCGACGTTCTTTTGCGCGGTCTGGATGGAGCGGTCGAGCAGGCCGCTGTTACCGATGGCCTCGCCCTCACCAATGCCCTTCTCGACGAACTTGAACAGGCGGTTGTTGCTGGCGAAGAGGCGCAACAGATCGTCCTCGAGGGAGAGAAAAAAACGGGTGGATCCGGCGTCGCCCTGGCGCGCGCAGCGTCCGCGCAGCTGCCGGTCGATACGGCGGGACTCGTGCCGCTCGGTGCCCATGACATGCAGGCCTCCAAGGGGTTCTACTCCCTCGCCCAGCTTGATATCGGTACCGCGCCCGGCCATATTGGTGGCGATGGTCACCGATCCCTTCTGACCGGCACGTGCGACGATCTCGGCCTCCTGTTCGTGGTACTTGGCGTTGAGCACGCTGTGGATGATGCCGTTTTTCTTGAGCGTCCGTGAGATCAACTCGCTAACCTCCACCGAGACGGTGCCAACGAGGATCGGGCGGCCCTGCCTGTGCACCTCTTTGACCTCGTCGAGTACGGCGTTGTATTTCTCGCGGCGTGTTTTGTAAACAGAATCGTTGGCATCGTCGCGAATGCACGACTCGTGGG
>DASCOW010000374.1:0-3987 GCA_036012205.1 Verrucomicrobiota bacterium | reverse complement strand
CGCGAAAAACAGCGCCCAAACGGCGAGCAGCACAACAATGATACCGGCGTATTCGCCCGATCCGGAGTGGCGTTGGAGGAACTGGTCTTTGTTTTGAACCAAGTTCATCAGTTGTGCCGCCTCCTGGACGGAAACGTTCAACGCCCTGGCCAACTCACCGGGGACGACGTTGCGCTGGCCGAACGAGTTGATGACCTCCTCCACCTCGGCAATGCGATCGAGCACAGGGTCCTGACCCATCGAGCCCCAGTAGTTTCCGCCGTCGAGCGAACGAAGCTTGTTGCCGTCGTATGGACGCGGGGTGTCGAGTCGGTAGCCGTAAAGCCCGGGGATCACGATGCGCAACGTCTCCATTTTCGGCAGGCTCCACTGCGTAAGAAACGTCCACTGCCTCTCCTTCGCCGCAGCGCGTTGCGCCGGCGTTTGAAGGTCGTCGTCCGCGTCCTGGAGTTGGGTGCCGACGAGGGTGGACATCGTTTGCGAAGCGGCTAATCCGGAAATCAGAGCCACCACCGCAATGCCGGCCAAGCCGCGTCCCGCCGCTTGGCCAAGCGCTGTTTGTTTGCCAGTTTCGAGTGGCTTTATGACGAATCCGAACAGCACGAACGCCGCGATGTAGAGACTGAACAGCGCGCCGACGTCATAACCTTCCATCAGGCCAAGCCCGACACAGATGCCGGCCAGTGCGAGGTTGGGCCAAGGGCGCGATTTGAGCGCGCGTAGGACAAATGCAACGGCAAGAAATGTGGTGGCAAACGTGAGCGCCCGCGACGGCAACCCCCAGCAGGCGTACGAGACAACCTCCATGTTGAAGGCCGCAGCAACGGCGCCGAGCGTGCAGGCGAGATTGCGCAAGCCAAGCGTGCGAAAGAAAAACCAAGCGGACAAACCTAGAATGACTAGGCAGATCGGCGTACACCACTTGAGGTACAACACCGACTTTTGCAGCAACAGGCCAAGCGCCATGTAAATGCCGGGTGACGCGCTGGGCTGCTCATAGCCGAGCCAGTTCAAGTCGTGCCAATAGCCGGAAAACGTGCCCGGCATCTTGATCGCGTCGGTGCTGATCGAGCCGAGCGGGCCATCGTTCGAGAATAAAACCAGCGCCGAGTCGAGACTGTCCCAAAACAAAAACAGGGTGACGACGACCAGCATCGCGGCCGCGCCGCCAAACGGCTTTAGCCAGCCCGCTGAGCGTTCAGTTGAAAGAAACGGTAAATTCATTTTGTTTCTACTGCCACTGTTCCCTGTTGATCGACGAGCCGAAAAACAGGTCGCGCAAAAAAACAGTGACTACCCCGAGTTGCCAATGAAGCCACGGCACCTTGTGCCGAGCCGACTCGTAAATGCGCCGTGCGTGTTCTGGTTTTTCATCGGCTATCTGCTGCATCTTGACGCGGGATCGCGCGGCGAACATGCAGCGCAGTTTTTGCCGCCGCAGCCATCGTGGCAAACCAGCCTGATCCATCAAACCAAACGCGTGCTGGATGGCCTCCCATTCGTCGAGTACCCAGCTTTGGATGTTCTCCTCGTTGCGCTTGGTCATGCTGAACGGGTGCCGGCGGATCTGCAGCAGCACCTTCGGCACGGCGATGCGCTGCTCGCAGGTCTTGGCCAAATCGGAATAAAAAACGCAATCGGCCGCGTGCGGCATGTTGGTGCGGAACACAACGGGACATTTTTGGCCAAGTGACTTGATCAGCACGCCGCCAAGCATGAGTGAGTCGCACTCGCTATGTTGCGCGAGCAACGCTTTGGCGGAGACCGCGCGGGGTTGCGATCGCTTCGGCTTCGGGCTCTCGAGTCGATTGCCATCCTTGTCGACGAATTCCGGCAGGCAGTAACTGAATGACGGCGCGGGCGCATCCGCGAGTGCCGCGGTCATCCGCTCCATGAAATCCGGCAGCAGCACGTCATCGGCGCAGATGTAATGCAGGTAGTCGCACCCGGTGGCGTAACCGAGCGCTTTGTTGAAATTGTTGAACAGCCCCTCGTTTTTTTTGCCGCGGACCAGTTCGCAGTCGAGCGACTCGTATGTCTCGGCGAGTTGCGCGGTGCCGTCGGTCGAGGCGTCATCGAGCACGATCACGCGGTCAGGGCGGAGTGTTTGTGCCGCGAGCGAGTCGAGTGTGGCGCAGATGAAGCGTTCCCCGTTGTACACCGGGATGACAGAGATGATGCGCGCCCGATCACTCATGGCTGCTGCGCGAGTTCGCTGATCATTGCCTCCCAACTTGGAGGCGAGTAACCGGTGGTCGCGTTGAAGCGATCGGCGTTGAGGCTGCGGTCGCTGACGAACTCGTCGTCCGGCTCAATGACGCCCTCCCAGTTAAGTTTTATCTGACAAAGTTTCAGCAAATCGAACTTGGAAATCGACGCGCTGGCTACGTGCCACACGCCCGAAAGCTCGGGGTGCTGGGTGAGAATCCGATCGACGATCCGTGCCATTTCGACTGTGGTAAAACCACTGTAAATTGCTTTAGTGAAGCCGCTTACGGTTTTGCCGCGCTGGCTTAAAAACCAATTCAGCAAGGCCAAGTTGGTGCCGATCTCATGGCCGATCACCGAGGTGCGGAGAGTGACGCAGTGGGCATCAACGACTTCGCCACGGTGCTTCGATTGGCCATAAAGGTCGGTGGCGTCCGGCGGGCCGGCTTCGGTGTAGTTGCCCTTGGTGCCGGAGAAGACGCAGTCGGTGCTGAAGTGAATCAATCGCGCACCAACTTCGCCGCAGCGCTTGGCCAAGCGGTGGGGAAACTCAGCATTGACGCGCTGGGCGAGCGCCTCGTCGGAGGCTTCGTCACGCTGCTTGATGAGGCCGACGCAGTTGATGACAGCCTCGGGATTCGCTTGGCCAAGAGCACATCCAAGCGACTCGTCGTCGGTGATGTCATCGGCTTGGATCGCCTTGGCTTCGTCAAACAAATTGTGCGCTGCGAAGTCGGCGACCGGACGGCGCAGCGTCACCCAAGTGTCGTGTTGCGCGTGGAGGCCGCGCCAAAGCTGGTGGCCCAGCATGCCGCTGCCGCCGAGGATTAGCAGCCTCAAGGCTGGGCCTCCTTGTTGTGGCGTGCGGGGACGCCGCGAACATCCTTCACGGCGACGAGGTTGAAGGCGTGTTTCGGTTTGTGGTTGATGCGGAGCAGCAGCGTCAGCGCCTCGTCGAGCAGCAGGCAGCCGGGGAAGTTGTACCTCGGTCCGGCCATGTAGCCACGCAGGTAGCGTGTGCCGGTCGTGCCGTGAACTGTGTAACCGCGCCCCTCGAATTCGTTGATGAACCAGCCGGAGTGATGTCGTTGAAACTCATTGCCGAACTCCGGCCCCTGCGGAACAAAACCGTGCGGTGTCTCGAGCAGAATAAACTTGGCCGACAACCTCTCGACGCGATCGAGCAATTCAACCCCTCTGGCCTTCGGCAAATGTTCAATGAGGCCGTAAAGGGTGACGAGGTCGAACGTGGCGTCAAGGTTGTCGCTGAGAATGTCCGCCTGAATGTAGTGGTCGTGAACGTCGCGCTGCTTGGCCAAGTCGATAGCATCGGCGTGGGCGTCGAGGCCGGTGGTCTGCACGCTAGGGCGGAACGGGCCGAGGTGCGAGCGGCTGCCGCAGCCGATGTCGAGCGCGGTTTTAACTTCCCCAGTGGCAAGAAGTTGCGCAGTAAAATCGGCGGCGGAATATGGGCGCAAAAGTTGTCGGAGTGGATTCGGCATGCGCTTGGCCAAGCGGATTAAATGTACAACTCGACCTCGCCCATTTTGTCGAGCAGCGGCTCGATGTCGGCGGCAGATTCAAGTTGTTGCGTGTTGGCGGAAGTGTACTCGGTGCCGAGCGGTTGTTCGGTGTGATGCTCCGGCACGTGGTACTCGGGGTGGATGGCGTAAAAAAGCTCTTCCTCGGTGACGCGCTGCATTTCGTATTCGTTGACAAGCGTCTCGTGCAGTTTTTCGCCGGGCCGAACACCGGTGACATTGACCGGGTGATCGGCGC
>DASCOW010000373.1:0-16838 GCA_036012205.1 Verrucomicrobiota bacterium | reverse complement strand
CCTCGGCAATCGACGGGGAGAGCATCCAGCGCACCGGCACGTTGTTGGTCACTGAGAGGTCTACCGTCTCGATGGCGAGTCCAAATTTCTGCCCATGCGCGCGGATGCGAGCCCAACGGTTGAGTTGCCGGGCCAAGTGCTCGGTTGAGAGGTCCACCTGCCCGCCGTCACCGGTGGTGACCCGCAGGATGCGCGGTTGTGACAGGTCAACCACCCTCAAATCCACCAAGCCAGCCAATGGCGAGCGGCGAAACTCTCCGATCAAGCCAAGCGCAGCCTGCAGCTTGGGCAAGCCGGCCGACCGACCGGGAGCGAGGGACTTGAGCTTGTTCAAGTCGATCCCGGAGACAACCGGCAACGACCACTCAGCCTTGTCCTCTGGCGCCACCACGAATTGCCCGGCGATCGGGCTCATCACGTGGCCCGTCTCGTCCAACTGCAATCTCACGCAGTCGTACTCCGTCTCGCTCGCACCACCCCGTTGCCAGGCCCAGACCTGCGCCATTGGAACCCGCTCAGCTACCCGCACTTGTAGCGTGTCCGGCAGATATCGCTCCACGGACGCCGCCTTCACTCGGGGCGCCAACTCGATGTCGCGCTTGATTCGCAGCAGGTCGAGTTTGAGTAGGTTGTCGCCCGAGCGCACGCCGGCCCATTTCTGCAACTGGCCCACGCTAATGATGCCGTCAGTCCGGTAGTCGAGTTGTTTGACGGAGAACGACTCGTTCTTGTACACGAGCCGATCCAGTGCAAACGCACCACCCTGCCAGCAGGCGACAATGATTGTCGCGATCGCGACGACTAGGGCCAGCAACGAACGCATCCAGCGCAGTCGCTCGCACTTGCTCTGCTGCGTCTGCACCCTGACCGAGAGCAGTTTTTTCCGTCCCGACTTGCTGTTCTCTCGTTTCACTTTCAGTGCCATTTTAAATGATTCACCCTGCGGCTGCCATCGGCGGATTTTCCAATGCCAACTCTACCAGCCACTGGCAAAGGTCGGCGAATCCGGTGCCGCTGGCAGCCGCTGCCTTGGGCAGCAGACTCGTCTCGGTCATGCCCGGCAGGGTGTTAATCTCCAGAAACACCGGCTCGCCATCCGCCCTCACGATAAAATCCACCCGGGCGCAATTGCCACCCCCGACCGCAGTCAACGCCATCTCCCCGGCATGATGAATGCGACGTGTGATCTCCGGATCGAACGGCGCCGGGCAGGCGTACTCGGTGGCGCCGGCGGTGTATTTATTGGCATAGTCGTAGGCGCCGCGCTTGGGCGTGATCTCGACCACCGGAAGTGACTGGCCACCAACCACTCCCACGGTAACTTCACGTCCCTCAATCCGTTCCTCGACGAGCACCGAGCCTCCGCCTTCTAGCGCCTTGACCAAGCCACTTGGCCAAGCGTCCGCCGAATCAACAAACCCCAGCCCGATGCTCGAGCCTTGGCAGACCGGCTTGAGCACCAACGGCAACTTGAGCCTGTCGGGCAGCCCGGCGTCGGGTTCGTCCACCACACAATCGTTCGCCGTAGCCAAACCGTCCCGGGCGCAGGCACGCTTGGACGCCACCTTGTCGAACGCCAGCCGACTCACCGCCTCACTACACCCGGTGTACGGCATGCCCAGCGCGTCGAGTTTGGCCTGCACCGTGCCGTCCTCGCCGTACGTCCCGTGCAGAGCAAGAAACACGACATCGATTCTTGGCGGCAACCGAAACTCACCATCCACGGGATCGATCTCGCACACGCGGTGACCCAAACTTTGCAACTCGGCCGCCACTGCCGCGCCGGACCGGAGCGACACCTCCCGCTCGCCGGAAGGGCCGCCAAGCATCACGCAAATGTCAAGGGACTCAATCATGTCATTCCTTCCCGCCGATTATTTGCACCTCAGGCTGCAACTCAATCCCGCGCTCGATCAGCGCCTGCTCGCGAATGCGCCGAATCAACCGCAGAATGTCATCCGCCGTCGCGCCACCTTTGTTAACGATGAAATTGCCGTGTTCCTCTGACACCATCGCGCCGCCCTCGCTCGCTCCTTTGAGGCCAAGCTCATCGACCAGTTTCCCGGCAGGGATGGCCTCCGGGTTTTTGAAAATACAGCCAGCGCTTGGCGCCTTGGGCTGGCTGCCCCAACGCCGGTGGCCAAACTCCGCCATCCGGGCGGCGATGGCCTCTGCAGTGTTCGGCTCGCCTTTGAGCACCGCTCCCAGCGCGATCTGGTTTTTCAACAACGGACAGCTTCGGTACTGGTGCTCGATCGACTCTGCCAACATCTCGAACACCGCGCCTTCGGGATCCATGAATCGCACCGTCTCCACCACGTCAAACAACTCGCTGCCCATCGCGCCGGCGTTCATGCGCAGCCCGCCGCCGATGCTGCCCGGGATGCCCTCGAGAAACTCCATCCCCGCCAACCGGCAACGCTTGGCCTCGGCAGCTACGTTTTTCATCTTCGCACCCGCGCCGCACCAGATCATCGACCCGTCCGACTCGATGCCGGCAAAAGGCTCACGGCTCAGCCGCACGGTCAGCCCGCGCACGCCGGAGTCGAGCGGAAGAAAATTCGATCCGCGCCCGAGCACGGTCACCGGCAAATCCCGCTCGCGGCAGGCAGCCAGCAACTCCGAGAGACCGGCCTCGGTGTTGGGCTCGGCAAAAAAGTCGGCCCGCCCTCCCGCCCGCAAGGTTGTCATCTCCGCCAACTGGCAGTCCGGCTCGACGACTGTCCCATCGTTGGCAGCGCGCTCGAGCGACTCCTTCAAGCCCTCTACCACGAGCGCTGCGGCGCTGGCGCTCACGCAGCCTCCTCCTCTCCGTTTGGCAGGGCGAACATCAACTCATCCTCAGCGGCGTCCTCCCAGCCGCATACCTCAAAAATCCGCTGCACGACCTCCTCGGTGGCCTGTGCCGCCTTCCACTTTTTCATCGCGCCAGCCATCGCATCAAGCTTGGCAGGACTGCCGAACAGCTCGCTCAACTGCCTGACAAGCAGGTTGGGCGTCAGTTGTTTCTGGTGAAAGCAGCGCGCCGCACCGATGTCGACAAACGACTGGGCGTTGAGCCGTTGATGGTCGTCCACAGCGGTAGGATACGGGATCAAAATGGCCGGCAACTCCATCGCCGAAAACTCCGCTAACGACGACGCCCCCGAGCGACTCACGACCAGGTCAGCCGCGCCAAGTGCATACTCCATCTCCGTCAAAAACGGGCGTACGACCGCGCGGAGATCAAGCGTGCCGTACGCCTGGCGCACTGGCTCGACACTCCCGCCAGTGAGGTGGATGTACTGCAATCCAGGCATCGTCTTGGCCAGTCGCGGCAGCGAGTCAATGAGCGCTTGGTTTATCGATTCTGCCCCCTGGCTGCCGCCCATCACGAGCAGCACCGGCTGGTCTTCTGCCAAGCCAAGCGCGGTCCGCGCGTCGGCCTTGGGCAAAGGCTCCATCGCCGATCTCACCGGCAGGCCGGTGGCACGAATGTCGGTGCTCAGCACACGCGGCATCGCGGCGGAAAACTGGACGAATACCTCGTCGGCCAACGGCGCCAGCAACTTCACCGCCCGGCCCGGGATGGCGTTGGCCTCGTGCAAAAAAATGCGAGCGCCAGCCAGCTTCCCTGCGACTACCGGCGGCGCGCTGGTGAATCCGCCCATCGCCAGCACCGCGTCCGGGCGGTTTTCGCGGAACAGCCTCCGGCATCGGCCAAGTGACGAACAAAAGTGGGCGGCGAAGCGGAGCAGATTGCCACTAAGTCCAACGACCGGCAACGACTCGACCTCCATCCCGTAAGCCGACTTGACCGCAGTCTGATCCACCTCCTTCTTGCTGACGAGCAATGTAACCTCGCAGCCGCGCGCCACGAGCGCGTCCCCCACAGCCAAGCCGGGGAACAGGTGTCCGCCGGTTCCGCCGCAGGCAATGGCAATGCGCTTGGCCGAGTGTGTCATGCTATGTGCCTGTCCGGAACGGAGAGTACCCGCCCGATACCTTCAATTTGTCCGCCTTGGCTCGGCCTTCCTGATTCGCAAACCGCGCGATGCTCAACAGCACACCGACGCAAAACAGCATTACCACGAGGTTCGTGCCACCCCGGCTGATGAACGGCAGCGGCAGTCCCTTGTTGGGCAGCGTACTGGTGACGACACCGATGTTGATGAACGCCTGCAGGCCGATCAGCAGCGTCAATCCGGAAGCCAGCAGAAAACCGAAAAAATCGCGCGCACGCATGGCGATAAACGCCCCGCAAACCACAAACAGCACGAACGCCACAACAACGCCCATAGTGGCGATCAAGCCGAGTTCCTCGCCAATCACTGAAAAGATGAAGTCAGTCTGGTGCTCCGGTACGAAGCCGAGTTTTTGCCGGCCGTTGCCAAGGCCAAGGCCTGTCGTCCCGCCCGAACCTAGCGCGATAAGCGACTGCCAAGCCTGATAGCCCACGCCCTGCTTCGTACCCTCGGGATCGAGCCAGCTCATGATGCGGTTGAGCCGCACGGTGTTTTGCAACAGCAGAAAACCGCCAGCCGTACCCAGCACTAGTACCGGTGGAACGATGAACCGCAGCTTCGTGCCGGCCAAAAAGAGCATCAAGCCGCACACCGTGGCCAGCAACACTGTCGCCCCCCAGTCCGGCTCAACAAAAACCAGCCCGAGAAACAGTGCCAGCACCGCTCCGGGGATGAGTAATCCGTACTTGAACGTGCCCATCTTGCGGCCCTTGCGCTCGCAGTAGTGAGCCAGCGCGATGATGACAGCCAGCTTGGCGAACTCAGACGGCTGGAACGTCGTGCCCGGCAACTGCAGCCAGCGGCGGGCGCCGTTGCGCTCCAGCCCAATGCCAGGAATCATCACTGCCACCAACAAAAGCAACGCCAACACCAGCGCCGGCACGGAGATTTTTTTTAACAGTTGATAGTCCGCCATTGCCGCACCAAGACAGATCCCCACCCCAATGCAGCACCACAGCAGCTGCGACCCCTCGGACGCGCCGCTGCGGTGAAACATTGTGGCGCTGTAGAGCATCACCAACCCCAGCGCAAGCAGGGCGGAGACGACAAACACCAACAGGGTCGAGGCGAACTTCATTGGGACGGATCGCTCGCTTGCCTAGTTGTCGGTCGGCGGCGAGGGAATGGTCAGTTTTTGCCCTGGCTGAATCTTGGAAGTTGTCAGGTTGTTAGCATCGCGAATGGCCTTGACCGAAGTCTTGTGCTCCTGGGCGATGGCGTAAAGACTGTCGCCCGCCTTGACCTCGTACACCACTGTCCCCTCGGGTAGCGCGGGTGCAGCCGGCTTGGGTGCCGACGCGGGGATGATCAACACCTGACCGATGGCGATGCGATTCGGCTCCACGGCCGGGTTGGCCTTGGCGATGGCCTGGACGGTGACGCCGTGTTTGCGGGCGATGATGGTGAAGTTGTCGCCCTTGGCCACCACGTACTCAATCTCGCCGGCGGCCACCGGCACCTCGGGCTCGCCGGTTGGCTCGGGCACCAGCGGCACAATGTCCTCCACCGACTCCGTGTCGCGGGTGACAGGCGGCGGTTTCGGCTCGCCGGTTGTCGGCAGCGGCGGCGCAGCAGGCGTGGCGTTGGTGGGCGGCTCCACGACTGTCACCATGTTGGTGTCCGGCGGAGAAGCCACTTCTCCCCCGATGGGTGGCAACACCGGGATGGTGTTGGTATTGGTTACCGTGTCGGATGCCGGTTGCTCCGGGCGGCAACCGGAGAACAACAGCCCTCCGAGGAAAACCACGTGCACGGCCACGATGATCATCACTATCTGCAAGCCGGATCGGCTCTTGGCTTTCTGCTCGAGCAGGGAACTTTTGGGTCGTAGGGGATTATGACTGGACATGATATTTTACTCCTTGGCTAAAAAATTGAGTTGCGCTTGGCCAAGCGCACAGGCGGGAAACACAAGATATGGTGGTTGGTGGACAGGATTCATCGCGACAAGACGGGAGTTGTTTTTGAGGCCGAAGAGGCCATGCCGGTGCTTTCAGCTTCCGTTGAAGTACCGGCCAAGAGTTCGACTGAGCGTCGGAACATCTCGCCACGATGTTGATAGCCGTCGACGCTACTGGAATCCTCACTCGCTGGCGAGAGTAAAATGACATCACCCTCCTCGGCCTGTTCCGCCGTCTGCTGGACGGCTTCCTCCAGTGAATCGATCAGGCGACAGGGTGTGAATAGACTCCACGCAGCACGCAGTTTTTCGCGGGTTTCACCCATCAAAAACGCCGCCTTGACTCTCTGCGAAAGCAGTGGGCCGATGTCGTGAAACGCGCCGCCCTTATCCCGCCCACCGGCCAGCAGCCAGACGTTGGGGCGACCTTCGGGGCCCGGTTTCATTGATGAAAGTGACTTCTCTAGCGCGGCAAGGTTGGTGGAGCGGGAGTCGTTGATGTAGCTCACCCCGCCCCTCTTGACCACGAGTTCGCACCGGTGCGGCAACGCCGGATGACTGCGAAGCACCTCCGTCGACTGTTCCAGAGGCACTCGGAACACCCGACCCACAGCCAGCGCAGCCATCAGAATCTCCGCGTTGTGCGCCCCCTGCAGTTGGCATTTGGTGAAATCCATGAGAGGCCCTTCCCACCCCGGCACGCGGCTCACGATCAGACTGCGGTCAAGCGATATGTCCGCCCGGCGGTTACTCACGCTGAACGTGATAATCTTGGACGGGATCTCGATGCCGAGCGAGCGAATCTGTGCCAGCGCCTCGCTCTGTACGATCGCCCAGTCGAACGGTTGCTGGTTGGCGAAAATTCGCGCCTTAGCTTTCACATAATCCGCCATGCTGCCGTAGTGATCCATGTGATCCGGCGCGATGTTCGTCAGCACAGCGACGGTCGGGCTGAAAAACTGGCTTAGCTCAAGCTGGAACGAGTTCACAGCAAGGATCAGGTAATCCAGTTCCTTCGACTCGCCCACGGCGTCGCCGATAGGGCAGTCCACTTTGCCGGCGAACCGGGTCTCTCTCTGCGCACCAAGTAGTACCTGCTCGATCAGCTTGGCCGCCGGGGTTTTGCCATTGGTGCCGGTCACTGCGATGTTAAGGCAGCGCAACTGCTGAAAGCCAAGCTCGAGCTCGCCGATCACGGGAACATCGGCTTTGCGCAACGCGCGCACCCAAGCGGTCTCGCGGATGCCGCCCACGCTGATCACGCCCAACTCGACGCCTTCTAGCAACTTGGTCAGCGGTTTGGTCAAGCCCAGGTGCACCTCCGCCCCCAGCTTGGCCAAGGCCTCGCTCTCGCGGCGAAATAAGTCGTCGTCTTTATGATCCACCGCCACCACCGAGGCGCCGCTGGAGCAGAGCAGGCGACAGGCGGAGCGGCCTCTCGAACCGAGACCGACCAACAATACCCGTTTGCCCTTCAGCTTGTACACCACTGCCTAACTTACCTCAATTTCAGCGTACTCAAAGCGATTACCGCAAAAAGAATTCCCAGAATGTAAAACCGCGCGACCACCTGCGACTCGTACCAGCCTTTTTTCTCGAAGTGATGATGAAGTGGCGCCATTAAAAACACTCGCCGCCCCTCTCCATATTTTCGCCGAGTATGCTTGAACCAACCTGTTTGAATCATCACCGACGATGCCTCGAGCACGAACACCCCGCCTGCGATCACCAGCACAAACGGTTGGTGGATCAGCACCGCGATCACTCCCAGCACACCGCCCAGCGCGAGCGAGCCAGTGTCACCCATGAACACCTGCGCTGGGTGGCAATTAAACCAGAGAAAACCAAGGCCGGCCCCGATCATCGCCGCGCAGAACACCGTCAACTCCCCCGCCCCCTCGACGTACGGCACGCGCAGATAGTCGGCCATGATCTTATTGCCGGCGATGTAGGTGAAGATGATGAACACGAACGTCACGATCAGTGTGCAGCCGATAGCCAAGCCGTCGAGGCCGTCGGTCAGGTTCACCGCGTTGGAACTGCCCACAATAGCCACAGTGGTAACCAACAAGCCCACAAATCCCACTCCGGCGAAAACAATCTTCCCGCTATAAAACGGCACCACCAGTTCCCCTATCAAGTCACTCTTGGTGGGGTGATGCCACAGGTAAATGCCGATAAACAGGCCCAGCGCCAGTTGCACTGCCAGCTTCACCTTCGAGTGAATGCCGGCCTTGTCCTGCTTGGTGAGTTTCACCCAGTCGTCGTAAAACCCGAGCGCTGCAAGCACTAACACCGACATCAGGCTCAATGCGAGAAACTCGTTCCACTTCGCCCAGAGCAGCGCGGTCACGTCCAGCGCCAGCACTACCATGACCCCCCCCATCGACGGCGTGCCCCTCTTGCTGAGCACCCGCGCATCCAGACCACCGGCTTCCTCGGCCTTGTCCTTGTAGTTCTGGTTGAATTTCAGCCGCTTAAGCAGCCCGATGATTTTCGGGCCAAACCACCAGCAAAACAGCAGCGCCGTGACCGCCGCGCCGGCCGTCCGAAAGGTGATGTACTGGAACACCCGCAGGAAGGAGAGCCAATCCGCCAAGGCGGCGTGGCCGTTTTCGGCCAACCACTGCGGCACCTGGCTGAGATAAAAAATCATCCTGCCTTGCTACGTATTCATGGCTCCCGAGAGCACCTCGATGATGCTTTCCATTCCCGCTGCACGACTGCCCTTGATGAGCACCGCATCGCCCGGTTTCAGTTTTTTGGCCAACGTTGAGCCGGCCATAGTAATGTCGTCGAACGCCGCCACGTTGGCCAAGCCGGCCGCCTGTGCCGCGCGTGCCGTTGTATCTGCCCACCGGCCCACGGTGACAAGGCCGTTCAGGCCGAGCCTGGCCGCAAGCTGGCCCGCCTCTGTATGTGCGGACTCGCTGGCTTGGCCAAGCTCGGCCATATCGCCCAGAACGGCGATTCGCTTCCCTTTTACGGGAAACAATCCCATTGTCTCCAAAGCCGCCAGAAGGGAGTCCGGGTTGGAGTTGTAGGCGTCATTGATTATGCGGACACCGCCGAGTATCTGCATCTCCATTCGCATCGACGCTGGACGGCAACACTGCAGGCCCTGATCCAGTTCCTCCCGGCTCAGGCCCAGTTCAGCCGCGAGCGCTATCGCGAGCGCGGCGTTCCGGGCGTTTTGATGGCCCAGTAGGTTGACGTGGTAGGTTCCGCTCCAATCTCCCTTTGGCGAAATGACTTCAAAAATGGTCCCTCTCTCGTCGATCCGGATGTCGCCGATGTGCCAGTCGCAGGCCTCTCCTTCCCCAACAGTAATGACCGCCGCGCGGCAGCGGGCACGAATGGCATCCAATCCCTTAATGTCTCCGTTGGCGAACAGGCAGCCCTCCGGCGGCAGCGCCTCCGCCAGCGCGCCCTCCTCCTCAATGACTCCCTCAAGATCCCCAAAAAACTCCAAGTGCTCCCGGCCGATGCTCGTCAGCACTCCGTACCTTGGCCGGACAAGTTTCAGCAGCGGTTGCAGTTCGCCGGGGTGATTCGAGCCGACCTCGAGCACCGCCGTCTCGTGGGACTCGCTCAACCGCAGCAGTGTGAGCGGCACGCCGATATCGTTGTTGAAACTGGCCTCGCTCAAGAGCGTCTCAAATCGCTGTCCCAAAACCGTGCCCAGGATCTCCTTGGTGCTCGTCTTGCCGTTCGAGCCGCCAACGGCAATCACCGGCAGTTCAAAATCCTGCCGGTAGCGGGCAGCCAACAGGCCAAGGGCGTTGCGGGTTTCCTCCACCTCGATCCTCGGCCCGGCAACCTCCGCCTGGCCAAGCCGGGCTCGGTTGACCACAGCCGCCTCCGCCCCTTGGCCAAGCGCGTCGTTGAGGTAGTCATGCCCGTCAAACTGGTCACCGCGAAGCGCCACGAACAGGTCGCCCGCCTTGGCCAAGCGCGAGTCGGTGCAGATGCGGCGCACACTCGCTGAGCGTTCGCCTGCGACGAGTTGCCCGTTACAGCTCTCCTCCACAAAACCTAGCGTCCGCGGTTCCATCATCTCAACACCACCTTGGATTTCTGTTCCGACATCGATTTCACCGGCACCGAAGGCTCGAGGCCGAGGTAGTTGGCCGACTGCTCCGCAATCATCTTGAACGCAGGACCCGCCACCGTGCCCCCGTAGTGGCCATTGTGCGGCTCATCCACAAACACTCCGATGCACAGTTGGGGATTCTCTGCCGGCAGGAAACCGATGAATGACGAAAAATATTTCCCTGCCTCATAGCCGCGCCGTGTCTTGGACGGTTTTTGAGCCGTACCGGTCTTACCAGCGACGGCATAGTTCTCCAGCCGAGCCTGACTCGCGGTGCCTTCGTCCGAGACCACCGTCCTGAGCGTCTGCACCATCTGCTGCGCCGTCACGTCGCGGATTACCTTGCGAACCACGGTTGGTTCGTATTGCATCACGATGTTCCCGTCCCGGTCCACCAAGCGATCAACCAACAGCGGTCGCATCAAGTTGCCCCCGTTGGCCATGGCGGACATCGCCATCACGAGTTGCAGCGGTGTCGCCGCAATCCCGTGCCCCATTGGAATCCGTGAGATCGAGAGCTTGCTCCATTTATTGACCGGATGAAGGATGCCTCGCACCTCCCCAGGCAGCGGCACGCCGCTGCGCTGACCGAAGCCCATTTGGGAAATGTAATTGTGCAGTCGATGCGAGCCCAGCTTCATTGCCACCTTGGCCGTGCCGATGTTGGACGACTTAGTGATGATCTCCCGGACCGACAGCGGGCCATATGCATGGTGATCGCGCAATACCTTGCCGGCGAAATATAAGCGGCCGTTCTCGCAGTGAAATCGGTCAGTAAGCCGCACCGCTCCCTCGTTGAGAGCGCCGGACACCGCCACGATTTTGAATGTCGAGCCCGGCTCGAATGAATCGGTAATCACGCGGTTGCGGCGGTTGGCCGCATTCGATTCGCCCGGCTTGTTGGGATCAAACGTCGGCCGATTGGCCAGAGCGAGTATGGCCCCAGTCTGCGGGTTCACCACCACGACGCACGCGCTCGCTGGGGTGTGCTTCGCGCAAAGCGCCTCAAGCGCCTTCTCAGCAATGTACTGCACATTGGCGTCGAGCGTCAGCACCACATTCATCCCGTCACGCGGCTTCACGTTGTGTTCGCGAAACGCCACCACCTCGCGGCGACTGCGGTCGGTCTCGGTCTCGCGCCAGCCGCGCACGCCCTCGAGTGCCGAGTCGAGCATCTTCTCGATACCGTGTTTCCCCTCGAGACCGATCACCGGCACGCTTGAGCCTTCCGGGTCGCGCGCACCGACAAAACCGGTCACGTGTGCGGCGAGATTGCCGCTCGGATAAACGCGCAACTGCGAGTCCACCCGCTCGCAAAAAACAGAGCGCTTGACGTTGTAATATTTCAGCCGCTCATTGCGTGGCAGCGACTTCACATCGACTCCAAACTGGAGATGAGCTAGCGCGTTGGTGATACTCTTCCAATCCTCGAGCGGAACCTTGCGTTTGAGCACGACGTGCTTGTCCTCGCGCTGGCGTCCCTGCTTGTCGGTGTACACGCGGTACTTCATGCGCTTGGCCAAGTCGGCGGCGTCTCTACCGAGGAACGGCGCAATCGCCTGTGCAACGATCAGTTGGTGGCTGCCCACCAGCGAGGGATCGGCGCACACCGTCTTGGCAATACGGCTCGTCGCCAGCACCGTGCCGCGAGTGTCGAGGATGTCGCCCCGCCTTGAGGCCTGCACTACCCTGCGCCGCGTGTTATCCATCGCGTGCGCAGCGTGCTTGTCATGCTGCAGCACTTGAATGTCCACCAACCTCACCCCGAGTCCCACATAACCGGCCGTTATGAGTGAGACCAGTAACATCACCCTTCCCCGGTGAGCGTTGGCTGCTAATGTCGCCATGTCAGTCTGTAAACAGGTTGTTTTGCATCTCTGTTACGGCCGTCCTCGACGCGGCGTGTTTTTTACCGTTCGGTATTCCCCCGGCTTGCTTTGCTTTGGCTCCTTGGCGTCCAGCGAAAGATCTGGGAGTCGTAGCACCTGCTCCGGCTGCGGCATCGTCAACCCCAGCCCGAGCTTGCGGACTCTTTCATAAAGTTTCTGTGTCGAGCGCATCTCGGCACGGAGCTGCTGCCAGCGCTCGTTGTCGCTCTCAAGCAGCTCAAGCCGCACTTCCTTCTTGCGAACCTCGGTGCCAAGTTGGTGAATCTGCGACTTCTGCCATACGTACCCCATCGCCGCGCCGCCGAGGAGCAGGCAAATCAGCGCAGCCCGGATCCATGAACCAACGCTCAGCGGGGAATCCTGTTTTTTACGGTTGCGCGACATAGTCCTTACATCTTCTCCAACGCCCGCAACTTGGCGCTGCGGCTTCGGGGATTTCGCTCCAGCTCCGTGGCGCTTGGCTTGATCGCTTTGCGACTCAGCTCCCGGCCCAACGGTTCACGCGGTTCGCGCAGTTCCGGCACATCGACTTCGCCTCGCACCGTGTACGCTCTGGCCAAGCGGCGGCTGAACTGTTTCATCAGCCGATCCTCCCCGGAGTGAAACGTGATGACCGCCAGGCGGCCACCCGGCTTGAGCACCGACCAAGCGGCCTCCAGCCCCGTCTGCGCCTGACCCAGCTCGTCGTTCACCGCCATGCGCAACGCCTGAAACACACCCGTCGCCGGGTGCGTCCGCGCGCCGCGCCGGGGACAGATCCGCTCCACCGTGTCGGCCAGTTGCGTGGTTGTCTCGAATCGCTGCATATCTCGCTGCTCAACTATGGCCCGGGCAATGCGGCGCGACCGTCGCTCGCCACCCAGTTCCCAAATAATCCTCGCCAACTCCTCGGCCTCGAGCCCGTTGACCAACTGCTCCGCCGTCATCGACTGCCGGTGATCCATCCGCATATCCAGCGGGCCTTCGGTCTGAAAACTGAAGCCCCGCTCCGGCTCGTCGAGTTGAGGTGAGCTGACCCCGAGATCCAGCAACACCCCATCGCAGCTTGCCTCGGCCAAGCGCTTGGCCAGGCCGGAAAAAGGTTCTCGGTGCAATTCCAGCCGATCGCCAAACCTGACCAACCGCTTGGCTGCAGCCGTGATCGCCCGGTCGTCGCGGTCGAACGCCACCAACCGCCCACCCGGGCTGCTCGCCTCGAGAATCGCCTCCGCGTGCCCACCGCCGCCGACCGTGCCATCCACGTACAACCGGCCCGCCGCCGGTTGAAGCGCCAAGAGCACTTCCTCCAGCAGAACCGGTTCGTGGATGAATTCGGTCACAGGTCATGGGCATCGTCGGTGGAAACCATCTCCTTTACGCTCGCGACGTATTCCTCGTAGCTCCACGCCACTTTACCGTCCACGTACACGTCCGTCTTGTAATCCTTGGCCACCTCGATCGCCTCCTGCAGTTCGGTAGAGTTCACCTGTGCCGGCACCTCCTCCGCCACTTTTTTAGGGGCAACCTTCAGAGCACCGACCGATGCCCCCGCCATGATGCCGACCGGCCAAAACGACTTGAATGCCAGCACCCAACGCCACGACCGGCGTGACACCCAGCGCGACACTTGGTTTAAAGATCCCAACCGACCGCGCATCCGCTCCGTCCACGAGCTCCTCGACGGCTCCTCAGCGATAAGGCTCGGGCGATATTGCTCCACCCCTTCACCAGTGCGAACCGCCAAATCCGACTCGGTCAAATCGTTCCGCACCACCCGCACGCGCGCCGGGCTGATCCGGCTGTAAACCTCAACCTGATCCCGGTCCTGCGGCTTGGCCTCCGACTGGCCAAGCGCGAGGTGGTTTCCCGGCCCGGACGACCTCGGCTCAATCTCGAGCGGCTCAACAAAGCCGAACTCGCCCTGCCCTGACTCCTGCACCGCCGACTCAGCCAGCGCTACCGGCTCCGGATGAGCAAGCACCCCTCCCCTCTCATTGGCCAAGCCTTCCTGGCTGTAACCAATCCTGCGGGAAAGAAATTTCTCCCTTGGCCCCTCAAGGGCTCCACTAACTGACAAGTATTGCATCAGGTTCATAGGTTTAAATTCTTGATGGCCGCAGCCGCGACCGCCTCGTTGCCCTTGCTGTTTTCTTTGAATCGACCCGGCTCCCAGATTTCGAACTTGTTCAACCGACCCACAAACATGGCCTCCTTCCGTAGCCCGGCCACGGCGGCCAGCTCCTCCGGTAGACATAGTCGACCCGCCTTGTCCAGTGTCAGGTGGGCCGAACTTCCCCCGATAACCCGCTCCACTTCGGCTCCCTCTTCATCCGACAGTGATATCTCGCTGAAACGATCCAGCAGCACATTCCAACGAGCTGGTGGGAGAACCAACAAAAACTGCTTCTGGCCAATCGGCCAAGGGAGGATGGACAACTCAGTTTTGCCGGATTTGGGACGCCACTTGGAAGGCACCATAACACGGCGGCTTCCGTCGATTCCGTGACAGAATCGACCAGAAAAAACAGTCGTCGAATGGTTCTGGGTTGCTGACATAACAGGTTGCTCGGACACCAAATTGGCCCCATGCGACCCAAAGTTTCCCGTTCTCTACCGTTTCCTCCCCGAACCGTCAACCGTTTTTTTAAAAAAAATGAACTTTTTTTATTGGCTCGTTTGTTCCGTAAATCCCGTTTTTTAGCCTGTTTTTGGACTGCACTCCGCTTGGTCAAGCGAGCCGGCGGGATTTAGCATCTGTATCCCCCTCCCCCGAGGCTGCTGAGGCTCGGCTTCCGCTGCGTTGTATCCGTCCGCAAAAGCAGCTACTAGATACCGCTGTGCGGACAGCCGATTTCGACTACTTCCTCCCCCAGGAACTCATCGCCCAACATCCCATCGAGCAACGGGATGCCTCTCGGTTGCTGACGCTCGATCGCACCAGCGGCGCCATCGCCCACCGGCAATTCGCCGAACTGGAGTCCCTACTCCAGCCGGGCGACGTGTTGGTGGCGAACAATTCACGCGTCATCCCGGCACGGGTACGCGGCCAAAAGGAGGGCGATGGCGCGCGGGTGGAAATCCTGCTCACCGAGAAACACGCCCCTAGCCAGTGGTGGTGCATGCTGCGACCCGGCAAACGCATCCACAACGGAACGCGCATCCAGTTGCACGACCTCGACGGCCACCCCACCCAGCACTGGGTCGAAGCGATCAGTAAAAACAACACCGGCAAATATTTGCTGCGTCTCCCCGACTCACCCAGCGCGCTCGAACTCCTGCAAGCCATCGGCGAGACTCCCCTGCCGCCGTACATTGAGCGCGCGCCGATCGACACCCGCGCCGATCGCGACCGTTACCAAACGGTGTATGCAATGATAGACGGCTCGGTCGCCGCTCCGACGGCGGGGCTGCACTTCACGGACGAGTTGCTCGACCGGCTGCGCGCAAAAGACGTGACGTTTGCGGAAGTGACGCTGCACGTCGGGCCGGGGACGTTCCAGCCTGTCGAATGCGAACGCATCGAGAATCATCCCATGCACAAGGAACGGTTCGAAATCGCCACCGCCGCCGCCGAGACTGTCAACCAAGCCAAGGCCGAGGGGCGGCGGGTTGTTGCCGTTGGCACAACAAGCATGCGCGTGCTGGAGTCGGTCGCCATCGGCGGCGTGCCGATCGCGCCGCAGCTTGGCCGCACAGATATCTTCATTTATCCGCCGCATGAGTTTCTGGTTGTCGATGCGTTGCTCACCAATTTTCATTTGCCAAAATCGACATTACTGATGCTGGTGAGCGCGTTCGCGCAGCCGGGTGGCACTAGCGGGTGCGAACATGTGCTGCGCGCCTACGCCGAGGCGGTCGCCAATCGGTACCGTTTTTTTAGCTACGGCGACGCGATGTTTTTGCACTGAATGAAAACGATCCGTCCATTCGTGCTGATCAACATGGCGATGTCAGCCGACGGCAAGGTCGCCCCTGCACACCGGCGGTTTGTCGCGTTCGGCAGCCAGCGCGATCACGCCAACCTTCTCTCGCTCAGGACCACCGCCGACGCGGTCATGTGCGGCGCACGAACGGTGGACTCCGCGCCGGTGACACTGGACGCCGGTGGCCCGGAATACGAGCGACGGCGACTTCGCGACGGCTTGGCCAGTCAGAACCTGCGCATCGTCGTGAGTGGCTCCGGCTCGGTTGATCCACAGGCTAAAATCTTTCAGCACGGGGTGTCGCCGCTCATCGTGCTGGCGTCAGGCCAAGCGCCGAAGTCGCGCTTGGCCAAACTGGAGCGACTGGCCGATTGCGTGAAGGTGTGCGGAAAAAGCAAGGTTGCGCTTGGCCAAGCGCTTGGCTGGCTCCATCGCGAGTGGGCCGTCAAGCGACTACTCTGCGAGGGCGGTGGCGAATTGAACTTCGAACTGCTCCGACTTGGTCTCGTGGATGAACTGCACCTGACGGTCTGCCCACGAATCATTGGTGGGCGCGATGCACCGACAATCGCCGACGGCGACGGTTTCGCCGCCTTGGCCAAGTCGGCTAACTTGGAACTGATCCATCTACGCCGACTCGGCGATGAGTTGTTTACGACGTGGCGCGTTAAGCCAAAATCGGGGTGATCACGGTGGGATCGAGGACGCTTGTCAAGCGCTGGTCGAGCCCTTGATAGCGGTAGGTGAATCGTTCGTGGTCGATGCCGAGGCATTGCAGCGCGGTGGCATTGAGGTCATTGATGTGCACCGGATCACGCAATATGTTGTAACAAAAATCATCAGTCTCCCCGTGCACGTAACCTTTCCGGATTCCACCGCCGGCCATCCACATCGAGAAGCACCGGCCATGGTGGTCACGCCCGTGGTTGTCCTTGGTGAGCGTGCCCTGTGAGTAAATCGTCCGGCCAAATTCGCCACCGCAGATCACGAGCGTGTCCTCGAGCATGCCACGCTGCTTGAGATCCTTGACGAGCGCGGCAGTTGGCTGGT
>DASCOW010000372.1:0-3119 GCA_036012205.1 Verrucomicrobiota bacterium | reverse complement strand
GCTCGGGATAAAACGAGCCGCGCGGGATGGTGAACCAGTCGCCGGTCGTGTAGTGCAGACCGATCAACAGCGCGAGCACGCCATATTCGCGACTGGCGGGCTTGGCCAACATCCGTTGCACGACCTCGAGTTGCAGCGTCACGATCATGGCGCAAGGCCGGCCGGCCGAGTCGGCGAGATCGATGAGCAGCGGCGAGGCGATTGAGTACGGGAGATTGGCGACGAGTTTGTGCTTCGACCAGTCGAACTCCGTCTTACGGACGATCTTCATCGCGTCGGCGTGTTGTAGCGTAAAGTTGTCGCGTTGCCCAAAACGCTGGTTGAGCAAGTTGATCAGTCGCCGATCCGTCTCGATGGCGGTGACGTGGCCGGCGGTATCCAGCAGCAACTCAGTCAGTGGGCCAAGCCCGGGGCCAATCTCGATCACAAGATCGCCGGGGGTGAGCCTGGCCAAGTCGACAATTTTGCGGATCTGATTCTGGTCGTGCATGAAGGTTTGGCCAAGCGACCGGGTCAACAGGATGTCCTCGTCGTTGAGGATGGCGCGGATCTCAGAGAGGGTCATGCGAAGGCCTCCTCCAACGCCCGGCCAAGCGCACGGATTAACTTAGTGATATGCGACTTGCCAACAGTGAGCGGCGGGGTGAACGACAGGATGTTCGCCGGATCGCCCTCCGGCAGCAGGATGAAACCGTCGCGCAACAGCCGCCTGATCACACCGAGAGCGATGTCGGCGGCGGGCGTGCCGTCGCCGTGAAACAACTCGAGCGCCAGCATCAGTCCAACACCGCGCGCTCGGCAACGCTCCCGACCAAGCCGCTTGGCCAAGCATCGAAGTTCCTCGAGAAACAGTCTGCCCATCTCGGCGCTTCGCTCAGTCAGTTTGCGCGACTTAATTTCACGGAGCGAGGCCATCGCCATCGCGCAGCCGACCGGATGCCCTAGGAACGTGCTGGTGTGGATTGCCTCGCCGGTTGACTCCGGCCAAGCTCGATCCATCACGTCGGCACGGCCAACGCAGGCCGAAAGCGGGAAGCCGCCGGTGAGCGCCTTGCCGAGACAGAAAACGTCCGGCGCAACGCCGAAGTGCTCGCTGGCAAACCAGCGCCCGGTGCGGCCAAAACCGGTGTACACCTCGTCGCAAATCAGCAGGGCTCCGTGCTTGTTGCAGACATTGCGGAGCAGCTTGAGGAAGCCGGGCGGCGGGATGTTCGTGCCGCCGCGGCCCTGGATCGGCTCGACCAAAATCGCGCCAACTTTTCGTTTACGGAACTCGGCGGCCAGGCGCGGCTCGAGCTTGGCCAAGTCGGCCCGGGCGCGGGGGAACGGGAGGAAGCTGGCAAACCCGCCAAGCTGCCGACGGAACGGCGAGCGGAAATCGCTGCGCCACGTGGCGTTGAGCGCGCCGTAGCCGAGACCGTGATAGGCGTCCTCGAATGCAATCACACGCGTTCGGCCGGTGGCGAGGTGGGCGGTCTTGAGCGCGGCCTCAACCGCCTCGAAGCCGGAGCTGCAAAAGATCGTTTTGCCAGTGCGCTTGGCCAGACGCTGAAAGGTGATCCGACTGAGCTCGCGCGCCAGGTCGGCCTTGAGTGCGTGGGGGTGGACGTCGCCCATTGCGTGCAGCAACCGGGCCATTTGGCGCTGGCCGGCGGCGACGATGCGAGGGTTGGCGTGGCCGGCCGCCGCCACAGCGAACGCCGCCGTGAAGTCGAGATACTCGCGCCCGGCGTCGTCCCAAACACGCATGCCATTGGCCCGCTCCCAGACGATCGGCCAACTGCTGTTCGGCTCGATGAACGTGACGTTGCGCGACTCGAAACGGCGCAGTTGCTCGATCGTTTTGTTGTCCTTTTTTTTCACGGCTCAAACGCCTTTTTCATCGGGCGGCCAGATGAACTTGTGCATCTGCAACTGAAAACGCACGCGCAACCTGTCGCGGACGATTCGCTCGACGAGTTTGCGGCGCGTGATGGGTGTGTGGCCAGTCGGCACCGGCTTGAGCGACTCGTGGCGCTGATGCGGTTCGAGCGGGGCCACCCATGAAAAAAGCACGGGGCAGCGTTCGTCCAGCCTGTGCTCCGCGAGTTGCGCCTTGGCCCAGTCGTAATCCTCGGTAGTGCCGATGACGAACTTCACCTCGTCGGTTGATTTAAGGCCAGCAATGTTGGCAATCAGCATTTTTTTGGACTCGCCGCTGCTCGGGCATTTCCAATCCATGACGTGCCGCACGCGCGGATCGCTCGCACCGATATCGTGTGCCCCGCTGGTCTCGACCAGCACGGTGAGACCCATATCACAGAGGCGGTGCATCAGCGGGTGGACATTTTTTTGCACCAACGGCTCGCCACCGGTAATCTCCACGAGCGGCAGTTTGTCACCGGACACGCCGGTGAAATCACACTGTTTTTCGAGTTCGCCGACGACCTCGTCGACGGTCATCGATTGGCCGCCGGTGAAAGCGTACACGGTGTCGCAATAGGAACAGCGGAGGTCGCAGCCGGTGAGCCGAACGAAGGCGCACGGCAGCCCGGCGAAGGTGCTTTCGCCTTGGATGCTCAGGTAGATTTCATGAACCAGCAGCGAATTGGCCATTGTTACACCTCGGCGAGGTTCGTCCAGAGGTTGGCGCTCATCCAGATGCCGCGTGTGAACACCTCGAGGTCTATTTTTTCGTTGGGCGAATGGAGGTTGTCGTCCGGCAGCGCAAGGCCAAGCAGGTAGGTGTCGACCTTCAGGATGCGGGCGAAATGCTCAACGATCGGGATCGATCCGCCCTCACGCAGCAGCACCGGCTCGTGGCCGAACGCGGTCTTGAGTGACTCGAGCGCAGCCTTGGCCAAGGGGCCGGTCGGCGACACGACGTACGGATCGGCCGCATGGCCCAACTCAATCTCGATGCGCATCGTCGGCGGGCAAAGCGCCTTGAGCTGCTTGGCAACCAAGCGGAGGATTTTCTTGGGATCCTGATTCGCCACGAGGCGCATGGTGATCTTCGCGCTGGCCGTGCTGGGCACGATGGTTTTGCTGCCCTCGCCCTGATATCCGCTGGTGAGGCCGTTGATCTCGAACGTTGGTCGCGCGGCACGCTGTTCGTTGGGCGTGAAGCCTTTTTCGCC
>DASCOW010000371.1:0-5101 GCA_036012205.1 Verrucomicrobiota bacterium | reverse complement strand
CGACCAGTGTCAGGCCGCCGCCCATGTCGAGGTCTTCGCTTGGTTCTGTGACTTCCACCTCCCAGGTCCATTGCTCTAGCGGTGGCTCAAACTCGGCGGAAGGGGATGTCGTCATCGGCCGGAGGCCCAGCTCGATCTCTGCCAGCGTCGAGATGGCCAGATTCGAGGCATCGAGTTCCGCCCGCATCCGGTCAACACTCTTGAGCGAGGCACTGAATCCGCCGGAGATTACCGCTGCTGCGAACACAAACAGAGCCAGTGCAAGGACGACTTCAAACAGAATGGCGCCGGTGGCGTTGCGCCTGGTTTTGCGGCTTGTGAAGTTCACGGCTCGGGTTGCGCCTGGCCAAGCGGCTGGCTTGTCCGGGCCACGTTGTTGGTCTCGCTGGCGCCTGGCTGCTCGGGGGTGATCTCGATGATTTCCCGGTGCACCGTGCCAGTGAGTCCGATTAACTCAACGTACGCCTTGTTGGGATTGTCCTGGTTGCGATCGGCAAGGTGCACCTTGACGGAGTCACAGGAGCCATCCGGATAAAAGAATATCGTTGGAGGTTCTTCCAGGCTGAAGGCTGCCCCGTCGCCGTTGTCCGGGAGCGCCGCGTTGGCGGAGAGTTGCGCGGCCAGCCGGGAGTCCGGATCGGTCCGTTCGACTGACTCGATGATGACGAGGTTGTCCACGCCATCGGTGAAATGGACACTGTGTGGAAGGCGGGCGAACTGCCCCGGTTGCTCGATCGGATCCGGCTCCCACTCGGCGACTGGCCCGGAGGCGCTGGAGGTTGGAACGGTCTGAAGCAGCGCATCGCCCGAGAGCGCCAGATCATCCGGTGTGGCAAAGCGGATTCTGATCTTTCTGCCTGTGCGTTCGGCTTCGCTTCGGGCGAATCGGAAAAGCGACTCCAGCCGGTTGGCCCCGTCAGAAAGCGAAGCGCCGCGGCCCATTGAGTCGAACTCAAAAACCGCGGCGCCAAACAAAAGCAGCATCAAAACCAGCACCAACAGGATTTCGAGCAACGTAAATCCGTGGTTGGAGGCGCCGGCGAGCTGCGGCCGGTTATTCATCCCCCGTCGGGAGTGGGTCTGCCGTTTCGCTCAGTTCCTCCAGACTGTCAATCTCCTCCTGGACCTCCTTGTCTCCGATGTCGTCGTCGGTTTGCTCCTGGCCATCCGGCCCCTTGGAGTAGAGGCGGTACGGGGGGTCGCCAGCCTGCATGAACTCCGGATCTGCAGGTTCGTAAACCAGTGAGTTCGACCAGGCATCCTCAAACGTGGTGCCGACCTTGACGTAGGGACCCTGCCACTTGCCGCCGAGTTTCTCGTTCTCAAACTCCGGCTTCTGAACCAGCGCCAGCAGACCCCCTTCTTCCTCGGTGGGGTAGTGGCCGATATTGAGCCGGTAGTTGTCGAGGGATCCCTTGACATTGTTGACCAGCATTCGGGTGGTGTTTTTTTCCGCCCCCTCCTGCTGCGGGATGACAAAGGCCACGATGGAGCCTGCCAAAAGCAGAATGATGACGATGACCAATAGAACCTCAATGAGGGTGAATGCGCCCAAGCGGGCTTTACGAGTGTTGGGTTTCAGTTTCATGTGTCTTTAACTGTAAAATCGTTCCTTGAACCGACTGTATCCATCGACGTTGACCGATCGGTGATATTCAAAAGAGTTCCTGCCTATCCTCCAACGGCTGCTGTTCCCAGCCGGACCAGAAGCGTTCCCTTTTCATCGTCAAAAGTCAACAATGCCTCGGTGTTTTTTTGTGTTTGGTCAATCAGGCGATGATGTCGTGTGCGACTTCGCCGTAGATGTTGGTCAGGCGGAAGTCGCGCCCGGCGTATTGGTAGGTCAACGCCTCATGGTCGAGGCCAAGCAGGTGGAGGATCGTCGCGTGCAGATCGTGGAAATGCATCCGGTTCATAACTGCGGCAACGCCGTGCTCGTCAGTGGCTCCGTACGTCATGCCACCCTTCACGCCGCCACCGGCCATCCAGAACGTGAAGCCGGTTGCGTTGTGGTCGCGCCCGTCCTTCTGTTTTGCGTGGGGCGTGCGACCAAATTCCCCGCCCCAGACAACCAGCGTTTCGTCAAGAAGGCCCCGTTCCTTGAGATCGTTCAGGAGTGCGGCCAGCGGCTGGTCGGTGGCTGCGCAGTTGCGGGTGAGGGCGGAGTTGAGATTTCGGTGCTGATCCCAGTTGCCCTGCGAAATCTCGATGAATCGTACGCCGGCCTCGGCGAACCGCCGGGCGAGCAGGCACTGGGCCCCAAAGTTCTCGGTGGTGCGATCGCCTATGCCGTATTCATCAAGCGTGGCTTGGCTTTCATTACTTGTGTCCATCAGATCCGGCACGGCGGCCTGCATCCGGAAGGCGAGCTCGTACGACTCGATGACGCCCTCGACCTGTGCACTTTGTTTTTTGCGCGCAAGCAGATCGCGGTTCAGCGATTGGAGGAAATCGACTTGTTTGCGCTGGAGTCTCCCACTCACGTTCTTATTGCCGAGGTTGCGCAGCGAGGCGGTGCTCAGCGGGCGGTTGAATTCGCCAATCTTCGTGCCCTGATAATACGCCGGAAGAAATGCGCTGCCGTAATTTTGCGCGCCTCCTGCGTTGGAGGGCGGGCTAAGCGAGATGAAGCCAGGCAGGTTTTGGTTCTCGCAGCCAAGCCCGTACAGCACCCACGCACCCATGGAGGGCCGCACAAACTGGAAGCTGCCGGTATGCAGTTCGATAAAACTTTGCGGGTGCGCCGGCACGGAGGCGTGCATGCCGTTGAGTAGGCAGAGATCGTCGGCGTGCTTGGCCAAGTGCGGGAATAGCTCGGATATCACCAGGCCACTCTGGCCGTGCGGGGCGAACTCCCAAGGCGAGGCCATCAACTCGCGGTTCCGATACTTGCCAAGTTGCTTGCCGTTGTCTCGTGCGAGAGCCGGCTTGTAGTCGAACGTGTCAACATGCGACGGGCCGCCGCGCATGCAGGCGAAGATCACCCGCTTGGCTTTGGGCCGGAAGTGCGGTGGCTTGGGGATCAACGGGCTGCCGCTGGCTGCGTGCGCACTGCTCAACCCGGCGAACGCCATGTAGCCGAATCCGGCCGAGACGCTCTTGAGCATGTCGCGGCGCGTGATGCTGTCTTTCCAGTCGTTCATTTTGTTAATCTGTCGGTTTTAATATTTCCCCGTGAGCCACCATAATAGTCAGCACTCTTCCTTTCCCCAACACATTCCCACTTGGAGAGGGGGAGTACACGCGGCCTGCGTGTGGATTCCGGCGGCAAGCGCAGCACGACACCGCTGTTGAAACCGTTTCAGGTTTTCAGTTTCAAGTTCTCCCCAATCCGTGTTCATTCGCGCAATCCGTGTCTGAAAAATTCGCCGCTTGGCCAAGCGTCAATCTATGTAGCGAAACTCTGCGCTGGCCAGTAGCGCCTGGCACAGGAGTGTCCATTGGCCAGGCCTGTCTTTTTCATCACTGGCCGAGGCGATGAATTCCCGCGCGCCGGACACCTCGTTGTCGGTGGCCTCGCGGGCGAATGCCAGCCTGTAGGCCAGTCGGATACCCTCGGGTTCGCTTCCGGCACCGTCCATCACTCGCTTGGCCATGTTGTACGCCTGCCCGATGACAAATGAGTTGTTCATCAAGTAAAGCGCCTGGGTGGGCACGGTGGTCTCATTGCGGCGCCCCACGATGAGGCTCGGTTCGGCGGCGTCAAAAATCCGCATCATTTCCGGCTGGGCATTGCGCATGACCGGCAGGTAGACGCTGCGGCGATCGCTGGTTTTGCGCTGGAGTTGGCCCAGTTGTCGGAGGGCTCGGCTGACGTTCACGTCGCCCAGTTCCGAGACGATCGATCTGTCCGCAGGGCGGGGGTCGAGTTGCCCGCTGGTGGCGAGCATGGCGTCGCGCAACGCCTCGGCGCCGAGTCGCTTGTGGTTCATCCGCCAAAGCATCCGGTTGCCGGGGTCGATCGCGGTGTTGGCATCGTCGGTTTCGCTCGAGAGTTGGTACGTGCGGCTAAGCATGATCTCGCGGATGAGCGCCTTGACCGACCACCCGTTGCCGGTGAAGCGCAGAGCGAGGTGGTCGAGCAATGTGGGGTGGGTTGGGGTCATGCCGGTTGCGCCGAAGTTGTCCGTCGTGCGCACGAGGGCGGAGCCGAGGAGATGTTTCCAGATGCGGTTGGCCATGACGCGAGAGGTGAGCGGGTTGTCGGCTTGTGCTATCCAGTCAGCCAGTTGCAGTCGGCCGCTTGATTCGTTGCCGATGGGCTTGGCTTTCACATGGCCAAGTACCTGCGGGAAGCCGCGTTTCACCGTGCTGCCGAGGTTGCGAATCTCACCGTGGATGAGCACTCGCGCATCGGAAATCCTGCCGTCACGCACACCCATTGCATAATCGGCGCCTGGTTTTTTTTCCTCGAGATATTCGATATTCTCACGAGTGTCGCGGACGTCGCGGGTGAGTTTGCGTATGCGGGCCTGTTCGTTGTCTGTGGTGCGCCGTCCCTTTTCACGCAACTCCCGCAGTTCCTCCTGCATGATGACGAGGCTGCCGTTAAGTCGGTACAATTTGTCGTTGTGTTCGTGGATTTTATTTGAGCGATTGCCCTCGCTGCCGGTGACGGTGTGCAGGTCGGACGGCTGCCGGTTGCCCTGTGTGTTCGTTGTGCCGTAAAGGGTTGTCGTGCTGCGGAAAATCCCGGCCATCGCGTAGTAGTCCTCAGTCGGGATGGGGTCAAATTTGTGGTCGTGGCAACGCGCGCAGGCAACGGTCAATCCGAGGAACGCCCGCGTAGTGGCGTCGATTTGCTCGTCGATCACCTCGAGAGCGAAGAGCCGGTCGTTGCCCTGGTTGAGAGGCTTGGGGCCGATGGCGAGAAAACCGGTGGCGATGAGTTGCTCGTCGGTGGGGTTGCCCTGGCCCAGCAGGTCGCCAGCGACTTGTTCCCTCACGAACTGGTCAAACGGCTTGTCCCGATTGAATGACTCGATCACGTAGTCGCGATATCGCCACGCGTGCGGGTAGGTGTAGTTGCGCTCCATGCCGTTGGATTCGCTGTAGCGCGCAATGGCGAGCCAGTGCCGTCCCCACTGCTCGCCGAAGTGTG
>DASCOW010000370.1:0-2090 GCA_036012205.1 Verrucomicrobiota bacterium | reverse complement strand
TCGAGCCCCACATATGCGCCTTCATGTCGTAAATCCAGTGTGCCTTGCCAGTGGCGGCATCAAGGCAGTGTACATAGCCGGAGAAGTCACTGGCGTAGAGCAGTCCGGTGGCAGGATCGATTGAAACGGTGGAAAGACTGCGCTTGATGTCCTTGTACGCCCAAACCTCTCCGCTTGTGGTGATATCGCCTTTTTTTGTGGGATCAAGGCAGACGAGCTGGCCCACGCCCTCCCCATGCTCAGGATCTTGCCCGGTGGCGACATACACGCGGTTGTTGTAGAAAACCGGCGTGGCGTTGATCTCACTTGGTCCCTCGGCGGAGGGGTACTTAATAAGGTTCCCGTCCTTGTCCTTTTTGTACTCAGGCGGGTTTGCGTCGAACCACCAGATTTTGCGAAGCTGTTGTTGATCCTTGGCTTTATCGTAAACCGGCGTGGCGCCAAAGGCGTAGCAATAGCCGTCCCCGCCGCCGTAGAATAGCTGGGCCTGCCCGTTCACCACCCCGTACGAAGGCGAGCTCCACTGGCCGTGTAAAATGTTCGGGCCGATTTCGGCGTTGTCCTCGCCCTTGAGTTCGCCGGTCTTGGCATCAAGCGCGATGAAACTTGGCGAGTACGGCGAGGGAACGTTTGTGTGTGTCCAGTCCTGACCGTTGGATGTGCACGCGTAAACAAGGCCGTTTTGCACGATGACAGAACCATTGGCGGCGTTATGCGGGTAGACGCCGAGTTCGTCCATCATGTCGTAGCGCCAGATGATATCGCCGTCTTTTGGGCCGAGCTTGGCAGGAGGTTTGCCGGTGTCCAGATGCACGTATTGTGCCTCATCGGTGTAAGGGCCATCGTTGCCATTGGCCAAGCCCTGCACATCGATGCAAAGCACTTCGCACCGGCTGCTGACCACATAAACGCGGTCGCCGACCACGGTCGGTGACGAGAGCAGTCCGAGGCTTTCCCAATCGTTTGCCTTGCCGGCCTTAAGCTTGGGGATGACCAGTTGCCAGAGGAAGTCGCCGGTTTTCTCGTCGAGACAAAGCAGGATGCTGCGGTCGCCCGTATGCTGCGGATCGCGTATTGCATCGTTGTTGGTGCCGATGAAAATCCTGCCGTTGGCAATGGTGGTGTTGCCGTAGCTTTGCGTGCCAAGCTGCGCGGCCCATTTGACGTTCTTCGAGCTGGAGAGGTCGACCTCCTCGGTGCCGGGCTTGAAGTCGCCCGGCTCGAACTCGTCTGGAAGACCAGTTGCCCCGGCGGCGTGCATGTTGCGGCCGGGCGAGTTGCCACCCCACTGTGGCCAGTCCGCAGCCATCGCGGCACTGCCCAAAAGACCGGCTGCGAAGCCGGCCATCGTTACTTTTTTTAGTTTGTTCATCTGTTGTTTTTAGGCACCCCGCTACAGGGGGTCGCTTGGCCAAGCTTGGCTGCTCAGATCATTGTCCCGTCCGAAATGACAGCGTTTCGTGGGATGATCACAATGCCATCCCGAATGTAATAGTTTTCCCCGTCCAAATGCTCCGGCTTGTCATCTGGAATGATGACGCAGTTGGCGCCAATGCGCGCGTTTTTATCGATGATGGTGTTCTCGATTCGCGTGTTTTCCCCCACACCAATCCGTGGGATGCCGTCGCGGTCGCTGGCAGCCTTCGACTCCTGGGTCTCGTAGTTGTTCGAGCCGAGCAGGATCGAGCGGTGCACGCGGCATCCAGGCGCAATAAGACTGCGGACACCTATGAGGCTGTGGCTGATGCGCGAACGGTCAATGATGCACCCGTCAGAGATGATTGCCTGGTCGATGGCGGCTCCGTTGATCTTGGAGGCCGGCAAGAAACGCGGCCGGGTGTATACCGGGGTTTCCATCTGAAAAAAATCAAACTTCGGCAGCGGCGAGGCCATGTCGAGATTGGCCTCAAAGAAGGCGCGGATGGTGCCAATGTCCTCCCAGTAGCCCTGATAAACATAGGAGTACACCCGGTGCGTCTCGATGGATCGCGGGATGATGTGTTTGCCGAAATCGGTCATCTCGTTGTCGAGCAGGTCGATGAGCGTCTGCCGGTTGAAGAGATATATGCCCATCGACGCCAGATAATGAT
>DASCOW010000369.1:0-2009 GCA_036012205.1 Verrucomicrobiota bacterium | reverse complement strand
CACCGGCTTGTAATTGGCTAGCACCCTCTCGACGACTTCAAGCCCGTCGCAGACTTCGCCCTCCGCCTTGACCCCACCACGGCCGACCACCCTGTACCTCTCCCTCACTTGGCCGCCATCTATCCAATCCACCGTGTCGGCAAATTGGCGAATCATCCCGCGCGGCTTACAACCCACGAATGAGTAGCGGCCAAGGTGCTCCCCGCCCTCGACCGACTCGAACAGGAACGACTCGCTCTGACTCCGTATCTTGCGGTAGGCGGTCAACGGCGTTTCTTGGTCAGCCAAAAGCCGGCGCGTAACCGGAATCAGGTTTCCCTGCTCGGCCAGGCGACAAAACTCATCCTTGGTTGGCTGGCAAAACTCCATGCGGCAGACAGTCTAAACGGCGACACTCCCCAAACGCCAACACAATAGAGGCCAAGCGCTTGGCCAAGTTGGGTTACTTTTT
The DNA here is from genome assembly GCA_036012205.1 of Verrucomicrobiota bacterium. GTDB lineage: Bacteria > Verrucomicrobiota > Verrucomicrobiia > Limisphaerales > UBA1096 > UBA1096. Next base: position 1,558 of record DASCOW010000369.1, on the reverse strand, counting down.
GTAGACCTCGTCCGGATTGACGAGTTGATCCTCACTGATCTCGAAGTCGCCACCCTCGCGGATCGATCGAAAAAAACAGGACTTATACCCCTTGTGACATGCCGCACCGTGCTGCGAGACCTGAACCAGCAGCGTGTCACCATCGCAATCAAACGCAATGTCGCTCACTTCCTGCGTGTGACCGCTCGCCTCGCCCTTCATCCAGTACTTCTGGCGGCTGCGGCTCCAGAAATGCGTCTTGCCGGTCTCAATGGTCGATTTCAGCGAAGACTCATTCATCCATGCCATCATCAGCACACGGCCGGTTCCTTCCTCCTGTACAATGGCCGGAATCAGGCCATCCGAGTTGAACTTGAGTTTCTCAATGAACTTCATCTGCAAAAGTATATCGTCCTCACAGGAATTCCGTCCTGTTTTAAAAATGCCTTCACATCTGCAACGCTATACTCACCGAAGTGAAAAATGCTCGCTGCCAGGACGGCATCAGCCTTGCCCGCGTGCAGTACCTCAGCCATGTGCTCCAGGCAACCTGCCCCGCCGCTGGCCACTACCGGCACATCCACCGACTCGCTGATGCGCCGTGTAATCTCCAGATCATAACCGGCCTTTGTGCCATCTGCGTCAATGCTGTTGAGCACAATTTCACCCGCGCCGAGTTCCACCACGCGCGCGGCCCACTCGATCGCGTCCAGGCCGGTCTCCCTGCGGCCGCCGTGCGAAAAAACACCCCACAGGCCGTCACCCGTTTTCTTGGCATCAATCGAGACAACGATGCACTGGCTGCCAAACTTTTCCGCGCCCTCGCGGATCAACTCCGGCTTGGCCAAGGCAGCGCTGTTGATACTGATCTTATCCGCACCCGCCTTGAGCATCACGCCCATGTCCTCCACCGTGCGAATACCGCCGCCCACCGTCAACGGCATGAAACAACGACTGGCCACCCGCTCCATCACATCCACCATCGCATCGCGCCCGTACGCGCTGGCGGTGATGTCGAAAAAAACCATCTCATCAGCCCCCTGCTCGTCGTAGCGCACGGCCAATTCGACCGGGTCACCGACGTTGCGCAATCCACCCTCCTCCGCCCGGCCAAACTGCACCCCGCGCGTCACGGCGCCGTCGTGCACGTCCAGGCAGGGAATCACTCGCTTGGCCAACATTCTTATATAAAAAAACCCGGCGGCCAATGCCGCCGGGAATTGCAATATCCTTTATTCGTCTGCAATTCAAGCCGCAGTGAACTTGCCCTTGTTGTTCTTGAAGAGCTTTCTGTTCGAATAAAGCATCACCCGGAGTGTGTTCTTCGGGTTTTTACCCGAGAATTTATGCCCCGTCTTCTCGGCTGCGTTCACGATTTCGGCTGCGTTCAACGCCTTGCCCTTGGTGACTTCCAGCACGACATCCTTCAATGAACGTTTATTTTTTGCCTTCTTGGCTGCTGCTTTTTTGACTGCCTTCTTGGCTGCTGCTTTTTTGACTGCCTTCTTGGCTGCTGCTTTTTTGACTGCCTTCTTCGTAACCTTTTTAGCCTTTGTTTTGATCGCTGCCTTTTTCTTCG
>DASCOW010000368.1:0-1031 GCA_036012205.1 Verrucomicrobiota bacterium | reverse complement strand
ACGCAGGCGGCAAGTTGTTGGCGATCGGGCTACTTGTCAGCCTCACGACAACGTTCCCAGCGCTGGTGCTGTTTCTCGAACAAGGAATGCTCGGCGACACGGCAAACTATTTCGCCGAAAATTACAACATCGTCATCGGAATCCTGGGCTACGGCGGGCTGATCGCCGTGACGCTTGGGCTGCTGTTGTTTGCGCTCGTCTCGTGGATGCCCCGGCCGGTGCCGCTGGTGATGTCGTGGGCCTGCCTGTTTTTTTTCCTGCCGGTGCTCAGCGAGATTTTACGCCGGATATTCGATGACCGGCACTGGCGACTGCTGAACCTCTGGCGCGACTTGTACGCTATCGGCAGCCGCTGTTTTGGCGAGACGGCGGTGCGCTCCAGCGATGAGGCGCAATTGCCGGAAGCGGCGACGGTGATTGTCGCGGTTTGTTTTGTATCATCCGTTGCGATCCTGGTTCGCATCCGCCAACTCCGGCACCAGTCATGAGTACTGGAGCCGTAACAACGACTCCGCTCGCCGAGATGCGTGATGTGTCCAAGTGGTTCGGCCCAGTAATGGCGCTCAACGGCGTGAGCCTTGAGATCGGCCCCGGCATCACCGGCTTGGTCGGGCCAAACGGCGCGGGCAAAACGACGTTGCTGCGGCTGCTCACCGGGCAGATTAAGCCAAGCCTCGGCGGGATCGACGTACGCGGGCGCGACGCCTGGTCGGCCGGGGCGAAAGATCACATCGGGCTGTGCCCGTTCGGAGAGGCGACGTGGGACGAGTTGTCGGGGCGGAAGTTGATGCACGTGACGGCCCGGCTGCGCGGCTTTACTGGGGCCGAAGCCCGTCGGCGGGCCGAGGCGGTGCTCGAGACGGTCGGCATGGCCAAGCGCGCCGATCGCCCTGTGCGAACGTACTCGAAGGGCATGCGGCAGCGCATCAAACTTGGCCAGGCGCTGGTACACAATCCCGATCTGCTTGTGCTCGACGAGCCGCTCAACGGCGTGGACCCGGTCGGTTGCGAGGAGTTGAACGACCTGTTTC
>DASCOW010000367.1:0-2878 GCA_036012205.1 Verrucomicrobiota bacterium | reverse complement strand
GTGCCAATGTGAGCGATGTGGGGGCAGGGTTTGTGTCGGTGTTCGTGATGCGAAAAACGCCGTTGTACGAGGAGGGGAATTTGCGGTTCACCGGATAGGCTCCCCTGATTTGAACCAGTTGACCTTTTTTGAATGAGTGCGGTTTTGTTGTTCCCAAAGTCAGATGGCTGCCTTGTTGGGTGTAGGACTTGATGGTGTTTCTTGGCAGGGATGGAGCCTGTTCAAGCAGGAACAACAGATCGAGGACTTTTGGTAACTGGCCTTGGCCATTCACGGAGTAGCCGATTTGCATGGCTCCCTTTTTGGTGAGAGAGGTGGCTTTGAGAGGTCTGCGTGTGAACCGATCCTCATTTAGTCCGCCGGCTTTTATCGCCTCGGTGAGGTGACTGCCCATTCGTGAAATGGCCTCGCTCTCTTCCATGGAAAACGCATTTCGCGATGTGGCCGCAAGATAATGCTCATCATTTTCGCTGAGGGCGCTGAGTTGCTTCAGATTGGCTACTTTTGACTCGAGATTGGCCACCCTGGATTTTGCGGTGTCCCGTGGCTTGTAGAGCCAAGGGATGATGACTTTGGAAGCGAACACCCAGGCAACCAGCATGCTGATCGCGCCAACTAGGATGTTTTTTGGATTGAGTTTAGGCAAGGGGCGCTCCTTTCTTTTCCGGGATGCTGCCCAGGCCGTCGGCGTGGATGTCATCCAGCAGCCTTGCTGGAGGGGCGTTGGTGCCTTGGTGGTGCAAAATATCGACCGGGAAACGGTTGGGTAGTGTCAGGTCAAAAGTAGCCCGGAATTTGTAGCCGTACTTGTCGTTGGCCGGTGTGAACGAGACGGGTTTCACCGTGTAGCCGAGATTGCGAAGTTTTTTCTCGAACGAATGCAAAACCAGACTGTCCCGGACTTGCACCTGAAACGAGATTATTCCGGTTTTGCCGGAGCGCATGGTTATCTTGAGAAGATAAATTTGGTCGCACTGGGGGATGGCCGAGCTTAGGAAGGCCATGTGCTCGAGCCAGTTCCTGTTGGCATCGTGCCAACCCCGGACGGAGTCCGCATTTTTTCTTGTCCATCGGCCGAAGTCCTTCTCCTGCTTGGCCAAGGTGCTGTAGACCGATGTTAGGCTACCAGTTCCGGTGAGTTTTGCCTCGTATTCCTGCGCCATTTTCGAGCGTGCTCCAAACAGGAAGACAAAGAGCGCCTGTAGCGCCACGATGCCCACCAGCCACTTGGTTCGGCCTTGGTTGCGGCGGATGAGCGGGCGCTTGGGTTTCAGGAGGTTTATTGCCAACCCGCGTTCGTCCACAAAGCCAAGCGCGAGGCCAAGCGAAGTCAACGCCCGGGCTGCTTCTGCCTCCCTGCCTTTCGGCAGGCGCACCCCGGTGGGGGGTGGCATGCGTTTGCAATCCACACCGATCTTGGCCTGGATGATGTTGCCGAATTCGTCCTCCATGCCGGTGCCGCCGGCGATGAACAGGTGCTCCAGCGGCTTGAACGCCTCCGATCCCTCGTAGCTGTGCAGGCAGCGGATGATCTCCTTGATTGCTTCCGCGATGCAGTCTCGCTGTGCCGCGCCGGTTGCATCTTCCTGTGGGTTCAGATCGACGGATAATTCCCGGCTGAATACCAAGCGACCGTCGATGAGTATGTTCACGTCCACCTCGTGTCGGCGGACGGAGATGAGCGCAACGGTGTCGCCGTTGATCTCGGGCACGCAGGCCTTGAGTGCACGGAAAGAGGCCATCGGTCGCAGGCCAAGCCCGGTCAGTTTCAATCCGGCTGACTCGGCGATGGTCTGGTAGTGCGTCACGGTGTCCCGGCGCACGGCCGCAACGACGACATGAGCCTTGGTGTCAGGGGCTACTACGGGCTCTTTCCTGGCGGCCTGCAGCTCTTTTTTTGTCGGCACCTTGGTGACGGTGAAGTCGATGACGGCCTCCGCCTCGGGGAACGGCAGTTCGCGTGCGGTGCGCATGTTCACCATCGACGCCATCTCGCCGGCGTCCTTAAGCGGTGGCAATAAAAGTTCTTTAATCACCGCCTCTCCCCGGCGTGCGGCCATGACCACGGTGCCGGGGGTCAGGTGCAGTGACTTGAGTTGTTTACCGATCCACTCGCCGACTTTTCGCGGGTTGCCAAGGTCGAAATCCTCGGTTGGCACGGGGAGCACCTCGACGCGCTTGACTCGGGTGCTGCCGGGAGTCTTGCCGGTGGCGACCTGGACGACCCGCAGCATTCGCCGGTCGATATCCAGTGCGGTCACTTCGTTCCTGCGTCCGAGTCGGGAGCGGGAGCGGGTTAGCACGCTTGGCCAAGCGCGGCCGCTGGTGGTGGTCGGGGTGTCAGCCATTGTTTGTCATGCTCGTTTCCTGCTGGGGGTTAAAATGATACGGAATCCCCAGTCGGGTCAAATCCCGTAGATAGATAATTCGCGGCGCAGGGCCGATTAAATCCACGATGGCCTCGAGCACACAGTATCTACCGGAGGGCAGGGAGTAGCCGATGACCTGGACGTGGAATTGAAAACTGCGGGCTGAGATCCGGGGCTCAATCTGTATGAACTGGGCAGGATCGAGCAGTTGTTCCTCCAGCAGCCAGGCGATGGTACGGCTCGATTCGGGGCTGAGACCTTGGCGAGCTGAGGCGATTGTGTTGGCCAAGGCCTCGTCGATGCCCGCCACTTGGGCTAGGACATCGGCCGGGGCGGTGTTGATGTTCAGCCGGCCGGGGCGGATGATCTCCGAGTCCGTGGTGTAGCGGTCCATCAACTGGCCAAGCTCGCGCGGACCGACGCCGGACTTGAGTTCTCGCTGGGCTTGGTTTTCATCCGTGACTGTGAGCGAGGCGTTGACGAGGTCGGCGAGTGAGGCGATCGGCTGG
>DASCOW010000366.1:0-5595 GCA_036012205.1 Verrucomicrobiota bacterium | reverse complement strand
GTTTTTCACACCTTCGCCGGCGGCGACGATACAGTAGCCGAGTTGGTCGACGGTTTCCTTGACCTTGGCGAGGAACTTTTCCTCATCGAGCGGGATTTCCGGCAGCAGGACGATGTGTGGCCCGTCGGTTGGCTTGCGCTTGGCCAGGACCGTGGCGGCGGCGAGCCAGCCGGCGGCACGGCCCATGACCTCGATGATGCAGCACGAGCCGTCGTCGGTGGCCATGCTTGCGACGTCCTGGGCAACCTCCATCACCGTCGTGGCGTTGTATTTGGCCGCGCTGCCGAAGCCAGGCGTGTGGTCGGTGTGCGGCAGGTCGTTGTCGATGGTCTTGGGCACGCCGATGCAGCGCAGCGGATAGCCGCGCTTGATGGCCTCGAGGTGCACCTTGTTGTTTGTGTCCTGCGAGTCGTTGCCGCCGGCGTAGAAAAAGTAGCGAATGTTGTGCGCTTTGAAGACCTCGAACAACCGGTCCATGTCCCGGGCGGCCTGCTCCGGGTTTTTCTTGAATTGAACCTTGTACCGGCAGGTGCCCAGCGCGGCTCCGGGTGTGTGCTTAAGTTCCTCAATCGAGCGGCGTTTCTCCTCGTTGAGGTCGATCAGGTTTTCGTGCAGGATGCCGAAGATGCCGTTAAGTCCGCCGTAGATTTCCTCAATTTGCCCCGGGTGCTTTCCGGCCTCAAGGATGACGCCGGCCACGCTGGCGTTGATGACCGCCGTGGGGCCGCCGGATTGGCCAACGAGCAGGTTGCCCACGAGGTTGCCATCGGGCTGTCCAGCCGGGGATTCCGGTTCGGCGTTCAGGTCGTGAATCAGTGGTGCTCCGGTCGCTGCCGGGCTGTCTGTTGTTGGCTTTTGGTTTTCCAAGTCTGACATGTTCAAATTGTATATATATGGGGCTCCCCCAGAAGGGGGCGGGACTGTGCCTGTCGCGCGATGACCTGTCAAAGCCAATCAGCGCTGCCAAACTTTGCCGGCTTGGGCTGTTATCTGGGGAGTTGAGTGAGGGGGTTGTCGCGGTTGGCCAATGGGAAGTTAACCCTCGCGCCGCCCTGCCGGTGCGACTCGAACAGTGCCGCGATCATTTCGACTGCCGTGCGTGCATCCCGAATGCTCGCTTCGGGTAGGCGATCCTGCTCCACGGCGGCTATGAGATCGCGGATGGCGATGACGTTGCCGGCATGCAGGCCGCCGTCCTTGAGGGTCTCTGCCTGGCCAAGGCCGTTTGAACTGATCGGGATCCACTGCTTGCCGGTGCGCGCCGGTGACCACGAGCCGTCCGGCAGCAGGCTGGCGTTGGGGAGGAAGCCGGTGGTCATCTTGATGACACCCTCGCTGCCGAAGATCGACAGGCCAAACCGGTTGGGAGAGCCGGTGCCGTTACGGACGGAGCGAAAGTGTGCCAGGGCCTCGTTCGGAAGCGCGTAGGTGGCGCCGACATTGTCACCGGCCAACAGGCCGATGCCTTCGTTGCCAGGCTTGACGTGGCTGGCCGTCACCGACTCGCCGTCTTGCCGTGCGTAGCCCTGACACCAGAGCGGGGTGCCGGCGAGGTACTGGGTCAGGTCGAACAAATGCGTGCCGAGTACCCACAAGTCCTCTCCGCCGCCGCGACGGTCCTCCTTGCCGTGCAGTTGGTATTCGAGCACGCGGCCGATTTTGCCGTCTGCGACGAGTTGCTCCACTTGGTCGAGAATTGGGCTGTAGCGCGTCTGGTGTGAGACGGCGCATTTGACGTTGTTTCGCTCACATGCGGCGATCATTTCGTCAGCCTCACGCAATGTGCGGCAGAGCGGTTTCTCCTCGTAGATGCCCATCACGCCCGATTCGGCCACTGCCAGCATCATGTCACGATGTTGATCGAGCCAGCGTGGGCAGATGCTTACGAAATCAAACTTCTCCTTCTCGAGCATCTTTCGGTAGTCGGCATAGCCTCGGGGATTGCCCAAGCGCTTGACCGCCTTGGCCAAGCCGTCGGGGTTGTCGTCGGCCACGGCGGTGACTTCCGCGTTGGGGAACTCGCGCCAAACCGTGTCCAGCCCGTGGCCGTAATTGCCGCGCCCCGTGCTTCCGATCACTCCGACTCGATATTTCTTTGCCATGTTGAACGACTTGATTGGCCGTGAATATGCTCTCCGTTTCGCTAAGCGGCAAGGCAATTGGACAAGTTGGGTGGCTTCACCCTTTCCCAGCGCTTGGCCATCGGGTAGCCTGCCGCTTGCTGAATGAAGCTGCCGTTTGAACTGGCGTTGGCGCTGCGGTATTTGCGGCCCAAGCGCACGTTTGTCTCCGCGATAACGCTGATCTCGATCATCGGGGTCACGCTTGGCGTGGCTGTGCTGATCATTGTTATGAGTGTGATGAGCGGCTTCGACCGGCAGTTGCGGGACCGCCTGCTCGACTTTAACGCCCACCTTAAAGTCACCGAGAGTGGCAAGCCTCTCCTGGGTTATCACTCCGTGCGCGACACGGTCATCGCCCACCCGGCGGTGTCCGGGGCGGCACCGTTCATAATCGGCCCGGTGCTGGTGGAGACACAGCCTGATGGCGAGGAGAGTCCGCAGATTTTCACCCCGTGGGTTCGCGGGGTCGATCCCGATCTGGAGCCGACGGTCAGTTCACTGCTTTCCACGAACAGGCTTGTTTCCGGAGAGGCGGATGTAAGCTTGAACGGGTTGGTGGTGGGCGCGGAGTTTGCGCGGATGCTGAACCTTCGGGCCGGCGATTATTTGGCGGTACACTCGGCGCGGAGCTTCCATCGGATCCGACAGGCGAAGGAGGATGGCAAAGAGGCGGTGTTGCTGCCGGACGACTTCGAGGTGCGAGGAGTGTTCGACGCCGGGTACTACGAGTACAATGCATCTTTCGTCCTGGCGTCGATCGAGGATGCTCAGGCGCTGTACGACCTCGGCGACGCTGTGCACGGATTGTGGGTGAAACTGCACGATGCCACTCAGGCCGAGTCGGTGAGACGGGAGTTGCTGAAGACTTTGCGCCAAGGATTGGCGGTGACCACGTGGGAGGACGAGAACACGCAGATTCTTGAGGCGTTGACGGTGGAGCGCAATGTGATGTTTTTTCTGCTGTTTTTTGTGATGGTCGTGGCGGCGTTTGGGATCACCAGTTCGCAGATCACTTTCGTGGTGCAGCGCACGCCGGAGATCGGGACGCTCAAGGCGCTCGGTGCGACCGGTTGGCAGATCATGCAGGTCTTTTTTGCGCAAAGCCTTGTCGTGGCGGCGCTGGGCCTGACGCTTGGTTTCGGGCTTGGTCGGCTTGCTCTCGCGTATCGAAACGAGTTTTTGGAATTCCTGCGAGTCACGACAGGCTTCGAGTTGTTCCCGGCGAGTATCTACGGTTTTCAGGCATTGCCGTCGAAAATTGTGACAGGCGATCTTGTTAGCATTGGCGTCGGGTCGCTCTTTATTTGTTTGTTGGCCGGCGTGATCCCGGCGTGGAACGCCAGTCGGCTCAAGCCGGTGGAGGCATTTCGCCATGAGTGACGCTCTCCTTTCAGCACGCGAGTTGCACAAGTCGTACGACCTCGGCCGGCGCAAGGTGGAGGTGCTGCACGGCGTGAGCCTCGAGATCGCGAGCGGCGACTTCCTCTCGTTGCAAGGCGCTTCCGGCGCGGGCAAGAGCACGCTACTGCACCTGCTCGGCGGGCTCGACGAGCCAAGCTCGGGAGAGGTGTTTGCCGGTGGCCGGTCGTTGTTCGGCATGGGAGCAGCGCGCTTGGCCAAGTGGCGAAATCGCAAGGTCGGTTTTGTGTTTCAGGCGTACCATCTGCTGCCGGAGTTTGACGCGCTGGAGAACGTCATCATCCCGGCCCGGATAGCACATATCGGCATCGGTACCGCGGAGCAGCGGGGCAGGGAGTTGCTGGAGCGCGTCGGCTTGGGCGAGCGCATGCACCATTTGCCGACGGAGCTCTCCGGCGGGGAACAGCAGCGCGTGGCTCTGGCCCGTGCACTGATCAATCGGCCGCAAATCCTCTTCGCCGACGAGCCGACCGGCAATCTTGACTCCAAGACCGGGGGAGGGGTACTTGACCTGTTGTGCGAACTGCAACAGGAAGCCAGGCTGACCTTGATCATCGCCACGCACGACGACAGCGTCGCCGCTCGTGCACACTCCTCTCTTCGCTTGGCCGATGGACTGATCGCCTAAAGCTGGTCAAGAGACTCGTCGAGCATGCTATAGAGCGACTGCATCGTCTCCCCGGTTTCGTCGCCCATACTCGAGAGGCGGAAGGTCTTGCCCTTGAGCTTGCCGTAGCCGCCGTCGATCAGGATGCCGCGCTCCTTCATCAGCCCCTGCAGCTTTGGCACGTCGATTTTGCGCCCGCCCGGCTTGGCCCCGTTGTTCACACAGGTCAGCGTCTGTGACTCGTAGCCAGCCTCGGGGAACAGCGTGAAGCCCTGCCCGGCAGCCCAGTCGCGGGTCATCTGCGCGAGCTTGCCGTGGCGCTCGAAACGCGCATCGAGCCCCTCGGCAACCATGTCCTCTAGCTTCGACTTGAGCGCGTAAATGTGTCCAATGCTCGGCGTGCTCGGCGTCATGTGTTTCTCGGCATTTTTCTGGAACTCGTGCAGGTCAAAATAGTAGCCGCGGTCGTCCATCGTCGCGGCGCGGTCGAGCGCGGCCTGCGATGCGGTGAACACGCTCAGCCCCGGCGGTAGCGCGAACGCCTTCTGTGTGCCGGCCAGCAGCAGGTCGATGCCGAGCTTGTCGAACTCGATCTTCACTCCGGAGAGCGAACTGACACTGTCGACGATGAACATCACGTTCGGGTACTTCGCCTTGAGTTGGGCGATGTCGGCGAGCGGACTCATCACGCCGGTGGACGTTTCGTTATGCACGAGGGTGATCGCGTCGAACGCGCCGGTGGCCAGGCGTTCGTCGATCTGTTCCGGCAGGATGGGCGAGCCCCACTCCACCTGCAGCGCCTCGGCCTCCTTGCCGCAGCGCTTGGCCACGTCGAGCCACTTGTCGGAGAATGCTCCTTTCATGCAGTTGAGAACTCGCCTGGCCACGAGGTTGCGGACTGCGCCCTCCATGATCCCCCACGCCGACGACGTGCCGAGATAGACCAGTCGTTCCGTGTAGAGCAGTGCCTGAAGGTTGGGCATCACGGCGGCGTACAGATCTTTAAAATTCTGACTGCGATGCCCGATCATGGGCGTTCGGAACGCCTCAAACGTCTTCTCACTGACCTCAATTGGTCCCGGTATGTGCAACTTCAAGTGCCCCATAAAGCGCGTGAAACTATTCACAAGCCCCGGTGGCATGCAAGCGGTCAGTCGGTTTGGGCCTCGAAAACACCGGTCGAGATTCAATTAACTTGCCGCTTGGCCCGGCTTTTTACACAATGCGCGTCCGCTTGATGGAGAGGTGGCTGAGTGGTTGAAGGCGCACGCCTGGAAAGCGTGATTGCTCGTAAGGGTAACGGGGGTTCGAATCCCTCCCTCTCCGCCATCCTGTTACGGTATCCCCAGTTCCCCAATCGGGATTTTTTCAAAAACCAAGTGTGATCCGCTTCCCTCGTAGACGATCCCGACGTGTTCGTTGTCGACGCGACTGAGACTCGGGTAG
>DASCOW010000365.1:0-1720 GCA_036012205.1 Verrucomicrobiota bacterium | reverse complement strand
TTGACTTGAGCTTGCGGTAAAAAAACTCATTGAATGAATTGTACTCGTCCACCGACTCGGCGAACTCGCCCTCGTCCAGGCTGTACTGTTCGATGAATGGCCGGATACGAAGGGAACTTTCGGCCATGCTCATCCTTCGACCGTACCACGCGGAGACGATCCAGCGGCGTATGAGCAGCCACTGGGCAAGCCGGCCAAGTGGATTGCCATACGCCCAGCGCAGCGGCCGCTCACCGTAGATGGCCTCCTTCTTTATCTGACCATCGCGACGATCGATGTAGCGAACTTCCCCATTGGCCAACTGCTCCCCGACGGTCATGAGCCGACAGACTACCCGCCCCTGCCTCGGATTAAAAGAAGTGAGCGGTTGGCTTGAGATGGGACGGTTTACTCGTATATCCGGTCATGCCGAATTGAGCTTTCCCATTGCGATATGTCGATGGCAGTGACGCGTTCGAGCGAGTCCGGCGTCAGCCCCGCATCGATCGCCTCGCGCAGTTCTGTGCCGCCCGAGAGAATGTCGATCGGCAACTTAACGGTCTCGTATTCGTACGGCGGCTGCCGCCAGGCAAACTGGTTCGGCCAGAGCCTGACGATGCAGCCGATCATGGCGACGGTGAATCGATAGGAGCGCAACGTCTGAGAATTTGTCGGGTGCAGAAATAGACCGCCGCACGATTGTTGCGTGAACTTTTGAAAAGTCGGCTCGAAGCGGTAGGGGCGCGCACACAGTCCGTCGAACTCAAATTTCTCAAGCTCGTTCAGGAGCGCCATTGGCTCGATGTACGGAGCGCCGCACAGCTCAAACGGCGTGGTCGTGCCTCGGCCCTCGGACAGCATTGTGCCCTCCAGCAAGACTTGCCCGGGATAGACCAAGGCGCCTTCGAACCGCGGCAGATTTGGTGATGGCGGAACCCACGGCCGTCCATGCTCGGGCCAGTACGAGCCGCGACGAGAGCCCTCCATCGGCACCCAGTGGAGATCGGCGCCGATTCCGCATTCGCGATTGAGGTGTCTCGCGGCTTCGGCCAGCGTGAGTCCGTGCCGCATCGGCATCGGCACACGGCCGACGAAGCTGGCGAACTCCGGATTCAGGATCGGCCCCTCGAAGATATCGCCGCCGAGTGGATTGGGCCGGTCGAGCACGACGACAGCGATGCCCTTTTCCGCCGCCGCCTCCAGACAAAGGCTCAGGGTCCAGAGGTAAGTGTAGACGCGCGTGCCGACGTCCTGCAGGTCAACGACCAAAACATCGAGACCCTCGAGCATCTCCGGAGTCGGTTTCCGCATATCGGCGTAGAGACTGTGTACTGGGATCTTTCGCAGCGGATCGAGCACGTGCGGCGTCTCGATCATGTTGTCCTGCTGTTCGGACCACAGGCCGTGCTGCGGCCCGAACAACGCCGTCAACTGGCCCGGCAGACTCTCGTCGAGGACTTCATCGGCGGTGCGGAAGCCGGAGTCTACCGACGCTTGGTTCATCACCAGGCCGAATCGGGCGTCGCGCAAAATCTCCGGAGGATTGGCGGCGCAGACTTCGAGGCCGAGACGAAACTGGGTCATCGATCAGGCACCCTTCGCGCTGTTGAACAGCTTGTTGTGCAGCACACCCGTGCAGAAGGTCACGGTCGAGCCGACCAAGGCAAACCAGGGCCATGCCAGCGGCGTGCCAAATTTGATCACGCTCATGACGATCAAGCCAACGACCAAACCAACGAGC
>DASCOW010000364.1:0-2325 GCA_036012205.1 Verrucomicrobiota bacterium | reverse complement strand
GCACCCCACACCTCGTTCTCTCCGGCGAAGATGGGCAGTTTGAGAAACTGGAACAGGAACAGAAAAAACCAGTCCGGCCGTGCTGCGGAAAATGGCTCAAACGAATCCGCCGGCGCACCCAGTTTCGCACCGTAATGCCAGACAAACGCCAACACGGTCGCCATCAATGCCAGACAAGCCACGATGTCCTTGAACAATTGATCCGGCCATCGGCAGGCGTCCGGGCCAAGTCCGCCCTCGGTCGGATTGATGCCGTGACGACGGTTCAGCCAAGTGCGCCCCACCACAGTCAGCGCCACGAGAATCGGTAGTACTCCGGCGTGCAGTGCAAAAAAACGGGTCAACGTAAGGTGACCGTATTCCACCCCTCCAATGGCCAACTTTTGCAGCCCCGGCCCGATAAACGGGATCAGTGTCAGGAAGTTCGTGGCGACTTTCGTGGAACCCCAGAAGGCTTTCTGATCCCACGGCAACAGGTAACCGCTCAACACCTGGGCCACAACGAGCAACAACAGCAAAACGCATAACCAGTAGTTGACCTCGCGCGGCGCCTTGTACGCACCGTCGATCACGATCTGCATCAGGTGCAGGAGCAATAGCACAGGCATCAGGTGCGCGGTCCAGTGGTGGATACCCCGCAACAGCCAACCGCCGCTCATCTCATTCTGGATGTAATTGACCGACTCCCACGCATCACCGGAGCTGGCGCTGTAGCCCATCCACAAAAAAAGTCCGGTGAGCATCTGCACAAACAGCGCAAACGCCACCGTGCTACCCCAGACGTACCGCCACCGCGAGCCGCCGGGGATGTTCTCGTACAGCAGCGTCCCGACAAGCCGGCCAATCCCCGTACGATCCTCGATCCAGCCAAGCAGCGACTTCATGACACCGGAATCTTGCGGCCGTGGCCGGATTGAAAATTCTGGAACTTCACCCACACCTCCGTCTTGTTACGGACTTCGATCTGCAACGCATCCATCGCGCGCGGGCTCACGCCATCGACGCGGTCGCCATCCAGCCGGAACCTGCTGTTGTGACACGGGCAGTAAAAATCCTTTTTGCCGCGCCGGTAATCAACGAAGCAGCCCAGATGAGGACAACTGGTGTGCAACGCCCTTGGTTCACCGTCAACAAACAGCAGGTACACCGAGCCGATACTCACGTTGTTATAACGGTTCCACGCATTCACCTTGTCGGCCACGATGGAGAACTTGGCCGGCGAGCCGTCGGCGGGAATTGCGTCCAGCGTTGTGACCTTAATGAAGCCCCCGCCGCCCTCACCCTCGCGTCTGGCCAAGGGGCTGAGATACGACCAAACGCCGGCACCAAACGGCACCACGCTGATGAGCGTGCCAATAAATGCGCAGAGAAACTTGATAAAACCGCGCCGCTCCCCGGCCGGTTCTGGCACTTGGCCAACAGACTCGCCCAGATCCGCATCGAGCGATTCCACCTGGTTTTCCTCTTGTTGTTCCACCTTGTTTCGGTCGCCGACAAGCTACCCCTTGGCCAACGGCACTCCGAGAAAAAAAGCCTATCCACTCCGTTGGCTGAATTGTCTCGACCCTGCGGCGTGCTTGCTCGTTAAATCCCCGGGCGGTTACCTCCGCTTGGCCAATGTCACTTAGCGCTCTTCAAATCCAGCTTGCTGGTCGCGAACACACGTTCACCTACCCGCAGGCCGAGGAGAATATGATTCGCACCGTGCTCACGGGCAACGATTACCCCCTAGCCAAGACACGCATCACGAGCGACTCGCCGGTGATCATCGACATCGGCAGCAACTGTGGCGCGGCGGCGCTCCACTTCAAGTCCCACCTCCCCGGTGCTCGGATCATCTGCTACGAGCCGTGCGCCACCACGCATGAGCTACTGCAGGCCAACGTCGGCCCGATCGATGGCATCGAGACGAATCCGTTTGGCATCTGGAACCAGGAGGGAACGTTCCGACTCCACTACGGCCCCGATCGCCACTCCGGCGCGTTCACCCTGCAGCCCAGTGGCAGTTGGCCGAACAGTCTCGGCGGCGAAGACATCGTCACCAAAAAACTCAGCAGCGAACTCAGGCGACTGAACCTCCGAGCGGTCGATCTACTCAAGGTAGACGCCGAAACCACCGAACCAGCGATCCTGCACGAAGTGCTCACCGCTGCCCCGGAGGTGCCTATCCAAAACATCTTCGTCGAGTACCACGGCATTGCAGCCCGAAAATACCTAACCGAGGAACTGCGCCCCAAATATGATATTCACCTTTGCAACGTGACGCACGATCAGCAGGGTACTCTACTATTCGTCCTTCGCACCCCCTCCAGCGCATGACTCGGG
>DASCOW010000363.1:0-3325 GCA_036012205.1 Verrucomicrobiota bacterium | reverse complement strand
CGCCAACGTCGCTAGATTTTAATCCTTATGGTTTACTGTCGTACGACGCTTCCCCAGTTTTGATTTACTTGAGGGTGGGCATGTTTAAAGCATGTCCGCTCTTTCTTTGTGTGGGGGCGGATATTCCCGAGTGCGGCAGGACCACACATCTGATCATCGATTTTCTAGTAAAAAAGACCCAAATGAACTGTTTTCCTGGTTGGTATTGCCATTGCTATAGATAATTATTAACTGGAGCATCTGATAATCAGTGAGTTACGTAAAATAAATCATCCGATGCATTTCATGAGAATCCATATGCGTTTGGCCATGGCGTTGCTGGTGTTTGGTATGACCGAATCGATCGTGCTGCGCCCGGCCAAGGCGGAGGAGGGACCTTGGCGCTGGTCCAACCCCCGGCCGCATGGCAACTCGATCCGCGCGATCGCTGAGGGCGTCGACTTCTCGATCGAGGTCGGCGACAACGGCTCGATCCACACCAGCCAAAACATGGTGCAGTGGTTCCCTCGCGAGAGCGGCGTGGAACTTACACTACGTGCCGCCGTGTTCTTCAAGGAACAAGCGATTGTAGCCGGTGACGAAGGCACGCTGCTTTACAGTGAAAGCGAGCAGCAGTTCGAGCCGAGCGAACTGGACAAGCCGACGAGCGGAAATTTTCGCGCCCTGGCAGCCTCGGACAAAATGATCGTGGCCGGTGGCGACGACGGGATACTCTACACCAGCACCGATGGCCGGAAGTGGCGCAGGCGAACTTTCAAATACAGCAATCACATCCACGCGCTGATCTGGACAGGAAACGATTTCGTCGCCGTGGGCGAGGGCGGCCTTGTGGCCACCAGCACCAACGGCAGTTCATGGACCAAGCGCCAAAGCCGCACCAACCGCGACCTCAACGCGCTGGCTTACGTCAACAAGCGCCTCTGGACCGTTGGCGAGAACGGCACCGTGCTGCTCAGCTACAACGGCGGCATCTCGTGGCTCGCTGCGAACTCCGGCACCGACAAAAACCTCAACGCCGTCACTGGCACGGCAGCGGAGGTCATCATTGCCGGGGAGAACGTCGTGCGAAAGGGAGTGCTCGATTTTTTTATGTACTGGGTGAACCTGCTCGAGAACGACGAGGGCACCAACCCGTCCCCACCGCCCGACTGGACCTACTACTGCGCCATCGAAACGGATAACAAATACCTGCTTGGCGGCCGCACCGGCTTGCTGGTGGACAGTGTGCGCGACGAGGAGGATGATGACTACCTGTACTGGTTCACCGCCGATGACTCGGTGCGCAACTGGCTTTGGGACATCAACCGGGTCGGCGATCTGTTGGTCACCGTGGGCGACTACGCCACAGTGCTGACCAGCCGCGACGGCGTCGCGTGGAACCTCGAGGTCACACCCGAGTCGGCGGCCCAGTCAATCCTGCTCGGTGTCGGCGGGACGACGAATCTGCTCGTCGCCGTCGGCAACCACGGCCAACTGCTGACCAGCCACAACTCATGGACCAATGTTGTTACGATAAACGACCTTGGCCAAGCGGAGACAAACAAGGTCAACACGCTCGGCGTTGTCTGGGAGGCTGCCGATCCTAAGCCGACCGAAAACGACCTGCAAGGCGTGGCCGCGCTCGGGAACATATGGGTCGTCACCGGCGGCAAGGGCACGGTGTTGACGACAACTGACGGCAAGGCATGGAGTAAGCACCAAGCGCCCACCACCGGCATCCTTACCAGCATCGAGGCCTTCAAGGATCGTTTCGTAGCCACCGGCGAACACGGTGTCATTCTCACCTCCCCCGACGGTGCCGAATGGACTGAGCAAAGCTCCGGCACAACTGATTGGCTTTACCGCATCCGTGCGTTCGACGATAAACTCGTCGCCGTTGGCCAGGCGGGAGCCATCCTCATCAGCACTGACAGCGAGACCTGGACCAAGAGCGAGAGCGGTACCGACCAATGGCTCAACGACGTCACCCAAGTCGGCGACGCGTGGTACGTCGTCGGCTCAAACGGCACGGTGCTGACCAGCCCCGACCTTGAGTCATGGGAGGCCAAAGGCACAGTCACCGGCTTGTCACTTTACGGTGCCCTGGCCAACGACGGCCAGTTTCTGTCAGTGGGGCTTGAGGGAATCATTCTGCGAAAGGAAATCGTGCCGCGCACCAGCCCGATCCTGATCCGCTGGGATCGCGCCATTGGCGACAACGGCGAGATCACAAACAACTTCGGCTTTCGCGGCTTCCCCGGCCAGCGATTCTCGCTTGACCACAGCCCGGATCTGAACACATGGGAAGCCGGCCCAAATCTGGAGTTGCTCGATGGTTCCGGCGTGCTTGAGTACTCGAACACCACTCGCGCGGAGCAGGAATTTTACCGCGCCAAGCTGCGCTGATCACCCGGCCGGCGAAATAGTCGCAAGCGACAATTCCAGTTGATCGCGTTCTGCCTCACTCCAGCCCTCTCCCGCTGGGATAGGGTGCCACAGCATTCGCGCCAGCGACAAAACCGCCCCACTTGACCAAGGGCGGACGACTTGATTCCTTCTCCCTCGGTGAGAAGGTGGCCGAAGGCCGGATGAGGGTGAACCGCCAGATGGTTTTTGCATCGCCCGGATGAACATCACTCGCCAGGTGTCACGTCGGTCAGCAATATTTCCATTAGCACCACCGAGTGCGACGGCACGCGATTGGCGAACCAGCCAAGCTTGCCGTAGGCCAACTCCGGCGGGATGTACAGCATCGCGTGGCCACCTTTCTTCATCCGCTTCAGGCCCTCGGCGGCGCCCGGCAGCATTTTCGCCAGTTCCTTCACCGTGATTTGCAGCGGTGCGGGCTGGGGATTCACCGAGTCGGCGAACACCCGGCCAAACTCATTCGCCTCGGACACCAGTTCCGCGATGAAATGAAACGTGACCGTGTCGCTCTCCTTCACCAACTCGCCGCTCCCCGGCTTGAGTTCCTCGTAAATGAGCCCTGACCCCGTTGGCTCGATGTTAAGCGTCGCTTGAATCTCCTCCATTTGCCTCTCGGCGATGTCGCGCAGCATCTGGTCGATCGACGCCTCCGTAGCCTCGAATGCCTCCGCCTTTTCCCCCACGCGAATGATGCGGACGCTCTCGATCACAACGTCCGTCCTTGGCTTGTTGGGGCCGCTGACCGCCACGTTGGCGATCCTGTCAACGGCATCGAGACCATCGACCACCTTGCCAAAGACCGAGTGGTTCCCGGCGCGGATGTCGGTGAAGTCTAGCCACGGCGTTGCGGCGTGCGTAATGAAAAACTGGCTGCCGTTCGTGTGCTCACCAGAGTTGGCCATCGAGAGAATGCCCGACC
>DASCOW010000362.1:0-3265 GCA_036012205.1 Verrucomicrobiota bacterium | reverse complement strand
TAACATGAGGATGGTAGTTATGATACATGGCATGTTGGTGTTGAGGAATTTTGGAAACCTTTTAATAGCTGGAATTGGATCGAGGAATTCAGATGAACGCGGGTCACATCCCGCACTTATCGCCGTCGGTACTGCTTTTATAGTTACCGGTTCTGTTGGATCTGGGTTGGCCGGATTAATTAAAAGTGCGGTATCAAGAGAACGTGAGTATTTGGCGGATGCTTCTGCTGTTCAGTTCACAAGAAATCCTCTTGGGTTGGCTGGAGCTCTTAAAAAAATCGGGGCACTTAAATACGGTTCCAGAGTTAAATCGTATAAAGTTGAAGAGGTTAGCCATATGTTCTTCGGATCTTCAATACGTGCAGCCAAGGCGAAGTTGTCTAGAACACACCCACCGCTTTTAGAGCGTATTAAGCCCCTAGATCCAGCTTTCGATGGGGATTTCTCTAAAGTGAAACTTATTGAAGACAATCAGATAGAGATACCGGAACCGTCCGATCCGTCTCTCATCAAAACCGCTGCTTTCGCGGAGATTGAGGCGGTCGAACAACACGCTGAAGCGGGTGCAGATTTGAACCAAAAGGGCAAGGACGGATCAACCCCGGCTGTTGTTGCGCCCTTACATGGACATCGGAAGTCTGCACAAGTCATGCTGGCGAATCTTGAGGGGGCGGCAATTGAATCTGGATCTGCCTCTCTATTAGCGGATACCATAGCGAGCCCAACAACTGAGCACATTGACTTTGCTGTCGTACTTCTTCGGTCTCTCCCTGAAGTCGTCAGGGACGCGGCGCATGACACTCATGATGCCTGTGCATTGGTTTTTGCATTACTCCTTGATAAACGGCAAGAGGAGGTTCGACAAAAGCAGCTTGCTCAAGTGGGGGGTGTCTTTGCGGAACAGATGGCCATTACTACTGCCAAGTTGTACCATGAAGTAATTCAACTTGATCCCCGAGCCAAGCTTCCGGTGGCGGATCTGGCCGTGGGATCGCTCAGGCAGTTGGCGCCGGATCAGTTTGTCTCGCTCAAGCATGTGATCGATGATCTGGTCAGTGCCGACCAGTCGATCGACCTTTTCGAGTTTTCGCTATCTAAATTGGTGCTGCGCCATTTGGAACCGCACTTCAGTGGCGGGCGAAAAAAAGTGACCCAAGTTTACTCATTAAAGCGACTCGGAAACGAGTGCAGCGTATTGATCTCCGCGCTGGCCAATGTTGCTGGGGCAGATGAAACAGCAATTCAAGCGGCTTTCGATGAGGGGGCAGCTCAATTGGCTCCGGTGACCGATATGAAACAACTGCCTGCCGATCGGTGCGATTTGCAGCAACTGGACGAAGCTCTGGTCAAGCTGAATGGAGTCACACTGAAACTAAAACGCCTGTTGATCCAGGCCGCGGCCGCGAGTGTTTCGGCCGACGGCTATCTACAGGTACAGGAAGCTGAAATGCTACGAGTCATCTCCGATTCTCTGGATTGCCCGATGCCGCCTCTGGCCATTGCTCTCGACACGGCTGACTGACTGATGCCCGAGCCAGTCAATATTCCGGAAATGACACCAGCGCCCTTGGAACCGGGAACCCTCTATCTGGTGGCGACGCCAATTGGCAACATGGAGGACATCACGCTGCGGGCGATCCGAACGTTGCGTGATTGCGACCTGGTGGCGGCGGAGGACACGCGGCACACCGGGGTGCTGCTCAAGCGATTGGGACTGGCCAAGCGGCAGGTCAGCACGCACAAGTTCAACGAGGCCAGGCGCTCCGGCGAGATCGTCGAGTTGCTGCAGGGTGGGGGAAAGGTGGCATTGGTCAGTGACGCGGGAAGCCCGGGCATTAGTGATCCGGGCCAGCGGGTGGTGGCGGCCGTGATCGAGGCCGGTTGCAGGGTCGAGTCGGTTCCGGGAGCCTGCGCGCTCGTGGCGGCGCTGACGGCGAGTGGTTTGGCCACGGACGAGTTTCATTTCGTCGGATTCCTGCCGGTCAAGAGTGGTCAGCGGGCCAAGCGCTTGGCCAAGTTGTTGGAGTTGCCTGGAACGCTCGCGATTTATGAATCGCCACACCGGGTGGTTAAACTGCTGGGCGAACTGGTGGAGCACGCGCCGGATCGGCCGGTTGTTCTGGGGCGGGAGTTAACCAAGAAGTTCGAGCAAATTCAGCGAGGTTTGCCGGCTGAATTGTTGGCCGAGTACACCGAGCGAAAGCCGAAGGGCGAGTTTGTTGTGCTCGTTGGCCAGTCGGAGTAAAATGCCTCCTCCGGAGATTACGGCAGTTCGCGGATGCGGAGGTTGCGAAACTCGATCGGTGCGCCTTCCGATTCGAGGCAGAGGTAGCCGGTGGCCGGTTGACAGTCGGTGCCGCCGGAGACCTCCTCGCCGTTCACCCAAAGGCGCACCTCGCCGTTGATGGCACGGATGTAGTAGTGGTTCCACTCGCCGACGCCCTTGGTGGTGTTCTTTGAAGGAAAACTACGATTGCCGTTAGGTGCAACCGGAGGGAATGGTTTCATCCTGGCGCTTTGCGTGGGAAACACATCGCCGTGCGAGGTGAACCAGTCGGAAGGTTTCTTGTGTTGCTTTTCGTATTTCTCGGCATAGCCGAGGTCGAGCACCTGCACCTCGATGCCGGCGGGGAGGCGACCCTTGCCGGCTGCAAGCCGCTTGATACTCTCGGGATTGGCCCAGAGAAACACGCCGGAATTGCCGCCGTACTGTTTGTGTTTCCATTCGACGACTAACTCGAGATTGGTGACCTGTTTTTTGGTGCGAATCACGCCGACCGGTTTGCCAGTGCACTTGATTAGGTTGCCCTCAAATGACCAGGTGTTGTCGGCGCAGTTGACGTTGACGAAGTCATCCTCAGTCATGGCACGCCAGCCGGGCTCGGTGCCGGTGATCCAAGCTCTGGGCGCGGGCCTGACCGGCTGGTCTTCGGCAATGGGATGCGATTGGCCAAGGGCAAATAAGGTCAGGATGAAAAGGGTGATTGGGTGGGAGGTCTTCATTTTCAAAAGGATTCGGTGAGCGAACGATAGCGCATCAGCCAAGCTGTGTCAGTTTTTTTGTTTGCCGCCGTGGTTCCATTCGGTTGATGGTTGCCCAAGAGCATTGAAGGGTGGCAAAACAGCAATGGTGACAGTCGCACTGCTGGTCGGATGTGGCTCATCGAATATATGGCAGGATGTTAGCAACGGCGACGTATCCGCGGTACAGAAGCATATCAACTCTGGTGTGAATCTGGATGCACGGGATGCGTTGAGGCGAACG
>DASCOW010000361.1:0-2039 GCA_036012205.1 Verrucomicrobiota bacterium | reverse complement strand
GCGGCAGTGGCGTGGTGTTCACCGCAAGAACGTAATGGCCGGACGGCAGCAACTCGTCCCCGTGTTTCACACGCAGCAGCACCGACTGCACGCTGGCCTCGAGCGCGGCGTTGAAGCGCGTCTCCTGATTTTCGAAATGATGCGCCTTCGGCCACCACACATGCTCCGCGGCAAACAGCGCCTCGCGCTGCCGAACTTCCTTCACCACCCGCTTCAGAGCTGCCCAAAGCTCCGGGTACTTGCGCTCCTTCAGCCGCATATCGGAGTAGCTGAAATAAAAAATCCCGTTCGCGCCGCGGGCCAGTGCGCTGTAAGTCATGCTGCGCAGCTCGCGCTCCGTCGGCGGCCGCAAATTTTCCTCGCCAGGCAGCACGCTTTGGTGCGCCGTCCAGTCGAACGACTGGATAACGGCAATCACCGGCCGCTTGGCATCAGTGGCCATGCGCGTCTTGTGAATGTGTTGAGAAAAATTGGCCAACGGCAGCCACGGCACCGGGTAGCGGTCGATCATCGTGATATCCGCAATGTTACCGTACCACTTGGATGAATCTCCCTGATACAATACCAGGCTCGTTGGCTTGGTTGCTCCGAGCCGTTTCACAAACCGATGCGCCTCCACCACCTTCTCAGGGGATACACGATGCATATCCGGTTCATCAATCAAATACCACGACCACAACGCCGGGTGCTGGTCGAACTGGGCCACCGTCGAACGCACCTTGGCCCCGTCAAAATGATCCCCGGCACTCGAACCCGGCGAGGCCAGCACACCGATGCCGTTGGCCTTGGCCGCGTCGAGGAACCCGCTCTTGGCCGGGCCGGTGACGAGGTTGTACCCGGCGTCGGCGATCTCGGCCAAGTTCGTCTCGCTGCCAACCGAGTAGAGGCCAAGCGGGTAGGTGCCTGGCCGCGCCACGCGGCAGCCGGCGGTGCCAAGCGCAAGCAGTACTGCGGCAAACAGGCCAAGCGCTTGGCCAAGCTTAAGCTGTTTAGACATCAAGACGGGCATTCTAATGCCAAGCCGGCTTGTCAGGCAAATGCAAACAGGCAGACTCGGCTCAATTGGCGGCTATATCCAATTTGCTCTTGACACAGAATCCTCCCACTAATAAAAGTCGCCAGTTGTACTCGCTAGTACGGGGTGCAATCTCCTTACATTCCTTGCTGGAATCCAATCCGTATAAAAGATATACACGTCATCATGAAATTATCCTCTGTATCTCGTTGTGCATGGCTCCTTGCCACTGCCTGTTTCTCGTTTTCATTGAACGGGTTTGCCCAGATCCTGTTTGAAGACGATTTTAACACGGACACTTCAGCCAACTGGATCGTTCTCAGCGGCACAAACGCCGACGAGAATGATGAGGCTTACGACGCTGCGCTTGAGGATTACACGGTGGATTTTGCCTTCGACTATAGCACACGGGGTATTCCACCGGCACCGAACTGTATGGATAAAACAACCTTGGGGGTGAAAATCTGCGTGAACAATAACGACAACACCACCGGGAGCGAGGCCATGGGCGTCAACCTGTTTCCCGCCAAGCAGAACTTCAGCGGCAACTACGCCGTGCGCTTCGACATGTGGATCAATTACAACGGGCCGGCCGGGGGCGGCACCGGCTCCACGGAGCACGCCATTTTTGGAATGAACCAATCGGGGGAGCAGGTCGGCTGGTCATCCCAACCCACGGGCGACGGCATCTGGTTTGGGGTGGACGGCGAAGGCGGCAGCTCGACGGACTACTACAGTTTCGAGGCGGATGATACCGGGACGGTCAGTCCCCTGCCGCCGGATTTCGCCGGGATGATCGGCGAAAACAACACGCATCCGCTGTACCAGTTTCTCTTCCCCGCGCCCGCCTTTGAGACCCGGGGTGCCCCGGGCAAAAACTGGGTGTCCGTGGAGGTGCGCCAGAATGACGATGTTTTGTCCTGGGTAATGAATGGCATGGTGATCGCCTCCCGTCCTGTGGCCGACGAGTTTCTGGGTGTGCGCACGGAGGGAACGGTCATGCTGGGATACATGGACCTGTTCG
>DASCOW010000360.1:0-3703 GCA_036012205.1 Verrucomicrobiota bacterium | reverse complement strand
AAGACCGACTACAAGACCGACATCCTGCCAGCCGAACAAAGCGTACTCGACTGCATCCGCGTCGCGACGTACGCGCACCAAATCCCGACTGCAGTGGACATGATAAAGGACGCCCACGACAAAGGCTACGAGACTTGCTGTAACATCATGGCTATCAGCACCGTTGCCGACTCCGAAATCGACAAGGCACTCGAAACCTTGGCTGAGACTCCGGTGGAAACGGTTGTGGTCGTCGACAGCTACGGTTCGCTTTACCACGAGCAGATTCGCGAACTAGTCAAAAAATACGTCGCCATGGCCAAGGCCACCGGTAAGGAGGTTGGCATTCACACGCACAACAACATGCAACTCGCATTTGCCAATACCATTGAGGCTATCATTCAGGGTGCAAACCGCATCGATGCCACCATGCTCGGCCTCGGCCGTGGCGCTGGCAACTGCCCGATGGAACTGTTACTCGGCTTCCTTAAAAACCCGAAGTTCGACCTTCGACCGGTATTCAAGCTGCTACAGGATCAACTCATGCCACTGCGACGCACCAAGGAGTGGGGTGCACTCATTCCGTACGTCGTCACCGGCATCCTCAACCAGCACCCGCGCGCCGCTATGCGCGTCCGCGCCACCGAGGACAAAAACAAGTTTCTGGACTTCTACGACGCCTGTATGTCGGAGGTTTGACCAAATAGCATAAATTCCGAAAAAAGGCGGCCCAGCGGCCGTCTTTTTCCTTTCCCACTGGCCTCGGTTACCCTACCCCGCTAACGTCTCTTCGTGGATGCGCACGAGGCTTTGGTGGTTTTGAATCTGCTTGAGGGGATCGGGCCGGTTCGGGTACGCCAACTGCTCGAGTTCTTTGGCGACGCCACCAAGGTGTTGCAGGCAAATCGATCAGCGCTGGTGCGCGTCAAGGGCATCGGCGACGACTTGGCCGGAGCCATTGTTCAATGGCAATTCACGACCGACTTGGCCGGGGAGTTAAAGCGCGTCGAGAAGTTCGGCGCGCGGCTCGTTTTTCAGGCCGACGACGAGTACCCGGAGCTGCTCCGCGAGATTTACGACCCGCCGATCGTTCTCTATGTGAAGGGCTGGCTGCTGCCGGAGGATAAAAACAGCATCGCGATGGTCGGTGCGCGACGCACGACGCATTACGGGCAGGATACCGCACGCAAACTCTCGTACCAACTCGCCGGACGTGGCATCACTGTGGTCAGTGGGGGGGCGCGCGGGATCGATTCCGCCTCTCACCAAGGCGCTCTCTCGGCCATGGGGCGGACGATCGCCGTGCTCGGCACCGGCATCAATATTGTTTATCCGGCGGAAAACGCGGAGTTGTACGAACGCATCGCCGGCAACGGCGCGGTGATCACCCAGTTCCCGTTTAACCGCAAGGGCGACAAACAGAGCTTCCCCATCCGCAACCGGATCGTCGCGGGGATGACGCTCGGCACAGTCGTCGTCGAGGCCGATCTGAAGAGCGGCTCGCTCATCACAGCCAACATGGCCGCGGACAACAACCGGCAGGTGTTCGCCGTGCCGGGCCGGATCGACTCACCACAGAGCCGGGGTTGCCACAACCTGATCCGCAACGGAGCCGCGCTGTGCGAAAATGCCGAGGATATCCTCGCCGAGTTCGAGCAACTATTGCCCAACCAAGCGCTTGGCCAAACGGACGATTCGAAGCCGGTGCCATTGGCCAATCTCACCGAAAACGAACAAACCGTGCTCGATATTCTCGAAACCACCGAGCAGTCGATCGACACGATCATCGTCAACAGCGGCCTGCCCACGCCGACGGTTTCGGTGGCGTTGCTTGGCTTGGAAATGAAACGCTTGGCCGAGCAGTTGCCGGGCAAGCTCTTTGCTCGACGCTGAGTTACTTGGTAACAGTCTCGATCTTGATCTTGGCGGCGGTATTGGCCCATTGAACCGGCTTGTTGGGCAGGATACCAAGGTAGAGGATTGCCCCCACGCAGAGGCCAAGCGCGATCCGCGTTGCCCAACTGATCGCAACCGGCGAGTCGTCGGACAACTCTTTCGACCAGTAAATGGCGCGGATAATGCCGAAGTAGTAGTAGATAGACACAACGACGCCGAACACCGCCACCCCCAGCAGCGCGAAGTAACCGGCGTCGCCGAATGCCCTGCCGGCAACCGACTTCACCAGCAGAAATTTGCCGAAGAAACCGGCCAGTGGTGGGATACCAGCCAGCGACACGGCGCACAATGCCAACGTCAAGGCTAGGAGCGGCGAGCGTTTGTTCAGGTCGGCCAAACAGGAAATATCCTCACCCTCCCCCTCGCGTGTGACGAGATTGATGATCATAAACGCTGCCACGAGCGTGAACAGGTAACCGACGAGGTAATACAAAATCGCCGCCGTGCCTTCGTTCGACTGTGCCACGATGCCCATGAGCAGATAACCGGCATTGGCAATGCCGGAGTAGGCGAGCAGACGCTTGAGATTGCGCTGCGGCAGGGCGCAAAGATTGCCGTACAGGATCGTCAATGCGGCGACAACGATCAGCACACCGGTCCACTGGGCAGTGAGTTCCGGCACAACACTGCCGAACAGGCGAATCAGCAATACGAAGCCGGCCGCCTTGGAGGCGACCGCAAGAAATGTCGTCGTTGGCGTCGGCGCGCCTTGATACACGTCCGGCGCCCAAACTTGAAACGGAAACGCGGAAACCTTGAACGCCAGTCCGGCGAACACAAACAGCATGCCAAACAGGAACACGTTGCTCCCCAGCAAGCTAACGTGCGCAGCGCGGATCGCGTCGAACTTGAGACTCCCGGCCTCGCCGAACACAAGCGCGATGCCGTACACGAGGAATGCCGACGACACCGCGCCGAGTATCAGATATTTCACCCCGGCTTCGAGCGAGTGCATTCGGTGCCGCTGAAAACTGACGAGAATGTAAAACGTCACGGTAATCAGCTCGATCGAAACGAACAGCAGACTGAAGTCGTTGGCCGAAGAGGCGAACATCATCCCCGACAACGCGAACAGGATGAATGCGAGGTATTCCGATACGCCACTCCTCAGTCGGGAAGCAAAGTCCACCGCGAAAACCAGTACGAAGATTGCCACCAACAAAAAGAACCGTTTGAAGAACAGAGCCAGGCCGTCTAGTCGATAAATCCCGCCAAACGCCTGGCCGTTGGCCAAATCGGTGTATCCGCCACGAAAGCTCAGCAGGAACACAAGGCCAAGCGCCCCGGCGGCGATCCAGCCCAGCGACCGGCGTGCTGGACCAGACAGGAACAGGTCGGCAAGCAGGACGAGCAGGCCGAGCACCGTCACCATTATCTCAAGTTGAACGAATTGCAGTTGACCGTCCATGTTATCTCATTCCTTGGGTGCCTCGGTGGCGCTGGCACAGTCTTGTCTTCCCATTTTGACGATCCCGGCCATGTCAGGCTTGATCGAGTCGGTCAACAGGCCCGGCGCGATGCCGAACACCAACAACGCGGCGAGCAACAGGCCAAGCGCGGTCGCGATCAGCGGGCTGATGTCGCCCGCCTTGGCCCAAGTGTCAGCGATCGGCCCGTGCAGGATGTTGCGGATGGCACGCATCATGTACAGGCCGCCGATCACCAGCGCGCTCCATGCAGCGATCACCGTGATAGTTTTCAGTCCGGCCGACCATGCGGCAAAAAAGATTGTCACCTCGCCGGCAAAATTGGCGAAGCCGGGCAAACC
>DASCOW010000359.1:0-1508 GCA_036012205.1 Verrucomicrobiota bacterium | reverse complement strand
GTCCCGTTTCTCGATGATCAAATCGGCTCAATTGTCGTCATCTTTTCCGCTTTACACACAGGCGAAGGCTACGGTTTTGAGGTTGGTGGTGCTGGTGCCATGCTTGGCACCTTTATCAACCCCTCCGCGGGGACCGATCGCAAATTGCGTGACTACATTAACGATCGCACCAACGACCTTTTCAGCAAGAGCGAGCGCGATCTCTTTTATCGGTTGGAAAATCGTGAGCGCTTCGTAAAGCAAAATCTTGGCCGACTCAAACCGGTTGCCATGTCGCTGCGGCACTCGTTTGGGCCGCCATACGAGCCGGGCGTGCCCGCCACCACCGTCAAACTTCGTGGCGAGTACGACAATCACGGCCCGGTGGTAAAAGCCGGTTTTCCGAGCATCTTCACCGGTCACAAAAAACCGGCTGCCATTCGGCTTGATCCGTTCAAGCGCTGGCCGACGCGCAGTCGGCGAATGACTTTGGCCAAGTGGATTGCCAGTGTGGACAATCCTCTCACTGCACGCGTGATGATGAATCGCCTTTGGCAAGGCCACTTTGGCCGCGGCATCGTCAAGACGCCGAGCGACTTCGGGAAACTCAGCGGTGGCGCATCGCATCCCGGCCTGCTGGACTGGCTGGCCAATCGTTTCGTAGACAGCGGCTGGAGTCTCAAGGTGATGCACCGGCTCATGGTTACCTCAAGCACCTATCAGCAGTCGTCAATGGTGGAAAATGCAGCGGCGAGAAAGATCGATCCGATAAACGACTTGTGGTGGCGCTACGAGCAACGGCGGCTCGACGCCGAGGCGATCCGTGACAGCGTGTTGGCGGTGAGCGGCAGGTTGAACCCGGAACTGTACGGCCTCCCGATCTTCCCGCCGTTGCCGGGCGACATCGCTGAGGCGGTAAAGTACTCCGAGAACAAGTGGGACACCCAGCTTGACCACGCTGGTCGCAAGCGCAGTATTTACATTTATCAGCAGCGCACACTGAACATGCCGTTCATGCAGGCATTTGACTCGACCGTCTGCGACGAGTCGCGATCGCGTCGGCGCATCTCCGTTACGCCGCTTCAGGCATTGTCACTGTTCAACGGCGACTTCGCGAACGAGGAAGCGGTTGCCTTGGCCATGCGCATTCGCAGTGAAGCAGGGGAGGGGAAATGGGAACAAGTGCGTTTGACCTATCGTTTGGTCTTTTCCCGTCCGCCAAGTCAGGAGGAGACCTCGCACTTCGTCAAGTTTCTTGGCCAAGCGGAGAATGTTGATGACGCTCTGGTTGGTTTCTGTCGCATCATTCTGAACGCCAACGAATTCGTTTACATCGACTAAACCGCGTTACCACGTGAATTGGCTCGTGATGATCAATGATCATCCTGCGGGGTTTACCCGAGTGTTTCCCCGTATTGCCATCCTTCGCGAGTCGGTTCCTTGATAAGTTCATCAAACTGAGGCTGGCCTTTGACTTTCATTCTTTTACTGTCCCATTCGATGGTTTTTCCAGTGCGTTGAGCGAGCGC
>DASCOW010000358.1:0-10117 GCA_036012205.1 Verrucomicrobiota bacterium | reverse complement strand
TCGTCACCCTCGCTGGCCAGGCGGTCCAACTCCGGCCCACCGGGATACGGCAAACCGATCAGCTTGGCCACCTTGTCAAAACACTCACCCGCAGCGTCGTCCACTGTGCCGCCGAGCACACGATGTTCCAGCGGCGCGGCGACGTGCACAAGCATCGTGTGCCCGCCGCTAACGATTAGCGACACATTCGGCTGAAACTTGTCGAGCGACAGCGACAACGGCTCACCTCCAATCCATGGTGAGTACAGATGCGCCTCGTGATGATGAATGCCGATGAACGGCTTGCTCAACGCAAACGCCAAACCCTGTGCCGCTCGCAGTCCGACCAGCAGTGCCCCCGGCAAGCCAGGCCCGCGAGTCGCCGCCACCGCATCGAGCTCGTCGGAGGTTACGCCCGCTTGGCCAAGCGCTTGGCGGGCTACCGGCATGAGGTTGCGCAAGTGTTCGCGCGAAGCGAGTTCCGGCACAACGCCACCGTACTCTTCGTGAAGTTTGACTTGGGATGAAACCGCGTTGGCTAAAACGCAGCCCTCGCGCAGAATGGCGACGCTGGTCTCGTCACACGACGTCTCAATGGCCAACAGCAGCATGGAGGAGTTCGGCCCCGTTTGGCCAAGCGCCTGAATCACTCCGGCTTGTCAGCCTGTTTTTCCTCAACCTCGGGCTTGTCGGCGGGCTTCGGGTCAGGCTTTTTTTTCGGCTTTGCTTCCTTCTCCGGCTCAGCCTTTTCTTCAGGTTTTTTTGCCTTTTTTTCCTCTTTCGGCTTGGACTTGGCCTGAGTTTGCTTTTTTCCAACGAGCAATTCCATCGCCTTGGCCAACGGCGGGTCGTCGAAGTTTTCGACATCCTCGCGACGATCCTCAGCCACCATTTTCAGGCCGCCTGGCGTACGCTGGAGAAACAGCAATTCCTCGTCCTCTCGGCTCATTCTCACATTGTGGTGCGGTTCAATACCGCGGCCGTGGATGACCTCGTGGCTAGGAGTGTAGTACTTGGCGGTGGTCAACCGCAGCGCGGCTCCCAGTTGGCCGTTGATCGGCAGAATTTTCTGTACGGAGCCTTTGCCAAACGTTTTTTCGCCGACGATCTTGGCTCGCCCATTGTCTTTGAGACAACCGGCGACAATCTCCGAGGCGCTCGCGCTGAATCGGTTCACTAGCACGACCAGCGGCAGCTCGGGGCGGGCGTAGCGACCAGACGATGTGTGCTCGGAATTTTCCCGTTCTCGTCGCCCCTCGGTGGTGACGATCGGCTCACCCTTGGCCAGAAATTTCTCGCAAACCCTGACGGCCTGGTCGAGCAGGCCCCCAGGGTTGTGACGCAGGTCGAGTACGAGCCCCTCCATCTCCTCAAGCTCGAGCTTGCGTAGCGCCTCCTCACGATCGCGCGCAGTCGATTCGCCAAACTGGGTGAGGCGCACGTAGCCGATCTTGTTTTCATCGACGGTGAACTTGCGCTGGTTGCTGATGTCCTTGACCGTGGCGACCTTGATCAGTGCACGCTTGAGGGTGACCTCAATGTCCTCGCGGGTGGACGGCCGGAAAAAGGTCATTTTGACTTTCGAACCCGGCTTGCCCCTAAGCTTGTCCACCGCCTCCGGCATGGAGATGTTGCGGGCGTTGTTACCCTCGATCTTTATGATGCGGTCTCCCGACATGACGCCGGCCTCGTACGCCGGTGTGTCCTCCATCGGCGCGAGTACGGTGAGGTAGCCGTCCTGAATGTTGATGTGCACGCCGACGCCGCCGAACCGCCCCTCAGTGTCATCCATGAGATGCGAGTAACGGGTGGGCGGCATGAACTCGCTGTGCGGGTCGAGCATGCCGAGCATGCCCTGCAGCGCGCCGTGGACAAGATCCTCGTATGTCAACTCGCCACCATCGACGTAGTCGCGCCGAATGCGTTCAAGCACGTTCACGAACAAGTCGAGATTAGCGTGGGGATCGTTGGCGCTCGAGTTGGCGTCGGACTCAGAATAAACCTTGGCTCCGATCGCTAGGTTCAACAATAACACCCCGATCACCGCGGCGTGGAGAAATCTTCGTGCAGCTTTGGTCTGTAGCATCGCCCGGCGACCATACGCCCATCCGGCCCGCTTGGCCAAGCGAGAATCAGAGCTTGCTGACCAGCCAGGATTGCTTGCCGCGCGGCGTCTTTTCAATCTCCCCAACCTCGCGTAGCACCAGCCTAAAATCATTGCCCAGCTTGCGTGAAATGCCGTTTTCGATCCCGGCCAGACGCGATGAATGGAAATCAGGCGACGGGACGTATCGAAACTCCGCCACGCCCGGCTCCGACTGGTAAAACTGCACGGCATACAGTCCGTCGAAGATTGCGTCGTGCATATTGAAGGCAGTCAGCGAGATGCGCCGCCCCGTGCCGGTGACGAGAAACTCCTGCCCGCGCCCGGCGATCTCCTCGACCGCCGGCCAAGCGAACTCCCGCCGCGCATCCGGCTTGGCCAAGCGCACAAGGTCACCGGTGTGGTAGCGCACCAGCGGCATAGCCATGTTGTGAAATGTCGTTCCGATGACCTCCCGCAGCCCGTCCTCATCCGACTCACCAAACTCAACGTACCCGTAGTGCGGCCAGAAATAGGCCAACTCCGACTGCGCACCCTCGGCGGCGAGCACAACGCGCTCGGCGTGGCCGTACCAACGCAGCACACGACACTGGAACACACCCTCGAGCAGCCGCTTCTGCGACAGCGTTAATTGCTCCGAGCCGCACAGCACACCAGTGAGCGGCGTGCGCCAACGCTGGTCATGTCGCTGCAGATACTCGGCGAGCTGCAGTGCCGCTGAGGGATAAATATTCAAAAAATCCGGCCTGAAATTTTCCAGCGCCTCAAGGTACTCTGGGATGCGATCGTCAGTGAGGTGGTACGAAGAGAGCATCAACCAGTCGCGCGTGGCATCGTACGCAATGATGTTGCCCCTGGCGCGCGAGTCGGTTACGTGGCCTCGGATCAGCGCAAGGCGTGCCCTGTCAAAATACCCGGCACGCCGCCAGTTGGCCTCAAGAAACGCCTGCTCCTTCGGCCGGCTGACGCCTTTCTGCAAATGAAACCCCACCGGCGTGCCGGTCGAGCCGCCGGTGGTGATGTAAAGTTTTTGCGAGTTGGCAATCCCGGTCGAAGTCAGTTCATCAAAATGCTGCTGGATGTCCGGCTTGGTCAGCGGCGGGCAGCCGACAAAATCGTCGAGCGACAAAATCGCGTCTGGGCGAAAGCCGGCCTTCGCAAAGGAGCGTGTGTAAAACGGGCAGTAGCTCGCGGCATTGACGAGTGTGCGGCGCAGTTCACGCAACTGGTACTCACGGATGTCCGACTCGCTCCAGCTTGGCGCCTCGTCGGCCAACTCGCGGAACTCGCCGTACGGCTTGCCGTAACGGATGCGGCGCGGCAGCTGCCGATACGCTGCGCCGATGAAATTTCGCGTGCCCTGCGGGAGGCGGTCGTACAGCGAGAGCATCGGGTAAAGTTTGTCCTCGAGGCTCATCACGTGGCTTGGTTTTCTAGCTCAAACTCGATCGCTCCGATCCAGCCAAAGTGCGGCTTGAACGCAAAGCGATTGCCCGCTTGGTCAAGCAGCCCGTCCCACTCCGGCCTGTTCGAGGTGAGCCTTATATCGCTTGGCCGGAAAGGGATAAAGTTGCCCTTCTGAATCTCGAAACTGTTTTTCAGCAGCCGCAGTTTGTGCCAGTCGAATCCCATTAACGTGGCGGCTGCCATATCCACCGCAGCCGGGTGGGTACCGGCGAGAATCGTGCCGCATGGCTTGGCGTCGGGTGCCATCGGGCCGTTGCCTTCGCCGCCGATGATGCCATCGACCACGGCCAAATAGCGCAACGGTTTTTGGCGCGACTGTCCGACGCCGTCAAAACCGAACAGACATTTGTTGAGGTCGAGCACCATGCGCCAGCAGGTGTCGTTGCCGTGCCAATTGCCGGAGCGTACAACCTTCTGTGTGTCGCCAAAAAACAGACGTCCCAGCTTTTTCAACGGCACGAACAGGCGCGAGAGCAGCGGCCGGCCATTGACGATGCGCTTGGCCCGGCCCATCCACGAATGCTCGAGTCTGGTCTTAGTGGTGGAGGCGGGGAACTGATCGCCGCCCTGGTCGGGTGTGCCCTCGGTGTGGTGGGGCAGCCAGTTTTTGTTGGCATTGATGCCGACGAGATTTTTTAGCGCGCAGGTCAGCCCGACTTTTTTGTGCGTCTTGAGCTTGGGCAGGTTGATGAGCACGTCGGCGTCCATCGGCGTGCGACAGAGCATGTACTCGTGGCGTTCGCCGGAGTGGCGCTCGTTCGTCTCAACCATGTTGAAAGACGCGCCGAACAACCGGCCGTTGCCGTGAAAGCCAACGAACTCGCTGGCGTCGTTCAGCCCGACAAACGTGTCGCCCGCCGGATCGCCGGGGAGTTGCGTTTTGGAAACGGTGACGCCATCGACGGCATGCCACTCCTCTGGGCGCAGGTCGAGCAGCTCGATCACTGTGCCGGGAAAGTCGCGGCGGCAGCAGTCGATCATTTCGTCGAGTCCGCAGTATTCGTTGAGCTTGGCAAACGACGAGTCGGTCTGCGGCGCATCGCAAATCGTGATCGATCCGCTGCCGGCGAGCCGCGTGCCGGCCCAGCGGATGACCGCCTCTATGACGGAGGGATGGGTGACGACGTGTTCCCACCGGCCGGGGCCGGGATGGCGCTCGTCGTGTTCCTTGACCCAGTTCGGCTTGAGCACGACACGGTCGTGGGGGCGCACATAGTCGTCCGGCAGGCCAAGTGCGTTCAGCGCCTCGGCGACGAGCGAGCGGACGGCGGCGGGATCGTCGTAGTGATCGATCCCGTGAAATGCCGAGACGCTGGCGGGATCGGGTTGTGCGGCGGTGTTCACTCGTTTTCCAGCGCCAACAGGGCGGCACGGATGCTTTCACCGAATGCCCGCCGCGTAAAGTGCCGCAGGAACCGGGTGCGCAGGCCGGCCTCGTCTATGCAGCCGAGGAAGCCCTCGAGTCGGTCGGCGATCTGACCGGGCGATTTTGTGTCAACGAGCCCCTCGTAACCGGCAGGGAAAAGCTCCGGCAGAATCCGCCAGCGCGTCGCGATGATGGGCAAGCCGTGCGCCATTGCCTCGACGAGACTGACCGGGTGGGCCTCGAACTCGTAATATGACGCCAGCACGAACGCATCGGCTTGTGCGAAGAGAGAGCGCTTTTTCAGCTCGTCGGCGAAGCCGTGGTAAACAACGAGTGGCCCCTCGCTATCGTTGAGGTCCGCCTGCCCGATGCGTTCGCTGAATTCCGCCTCTTCCTTGGGCAGATAAAATTTGCCGGCAACATCGAGCTGCACGCGCTTGGCCAAGCCCTTGGCCTGCAGCCGGGCGTTGACCGTCGCCACGGCTTCGACCAGGTCAAACAGGCCCTTTTCCCGATAACACAAGCTGAGGTAAAGCACGCGAAACGTCCCCGCTTGGCCAAGCGCTCGTGCGCGGGCCTGCTGCGCTGGTTGCAGCGTGGTGGCGTAATCGGGACAGGGATCAGCGATGCAGTTCGGCACGGTGATGATTCGGTGCGGCAAGAGTTTGGCGGCGTCCACGTGATAGTGGTCACCCAGCACGATGCTCAGCGCAGGGCGGCCAAGCAGCAGCCGCGACACCCAGCGTTCCCAGCTGCGTGCCTCGGTCTCAAGCCAACTGCCCACGCCGGACGCCTGATAGTGATAAATCGTCCTTCGGAAAAGCGGGCGGCAGATCAACATCACGATCCAGTCGCGGTAAACGGCGTTGCGCAAGCCGGGCGCGGGAACGTAATAAAAATTTCGCACGCCGTGGCGGAGGCGGAGCCAAACGGCCTGAAGGCAGTAGCGGAAAAGAAGGACAAGCTTGCGCGGGCTTGCGGAGGCAATGTCGTCGATGTCTTTCGAAAGGCGGCTGTCGACGTGGAAGTGCTCAATCGACTCGTCGCCACGCAGCTCATCTAGCAACTGCTGCACCATGAAACTTTGGCCGTGGAACGGCGGCGGGACGTGGGCGAATACGAGCAGTTTCATGTCGCGTCCTCGTTGTGCTTGGCCAAGTGTTCGTACACTTGGTTGTACTTGGCTGCCATCTCGCTGGCAGCCCAGCCGCGCACGCTCTCGCGGATTTCGCCTGGCGGCGCGGGGGTG
Source organism: Verrucomicrobiota bacterium (assembly GCA_036012205.1). Taxonomy (GTDB): domain Bacteria; phylum Verrucomicrobiota; class Verrucomicrobiia; order Limisphaerales; family UBA1096; genus UBA1096. Next base: position 3,952 of record DASCOW010000358.1, on the reverse strand, counting down.
AATTCGCCGTTGAGGATGCTGGCAATTCGGTCGCGCAGCCCGTCGATGCTGCCGGTGTCGTACAGCAGACCGGTCGTTCCGTCCTGCACGATATCGACATTGCCGCCGCTGCGGGCCGCGAGGGCGGGGATGCCCAGCGCGAGGGCCTCCATCAGCGACACGCTGCACGGCTCGTTCTCCGAGGCGACGACGACGAAATGGCCGTCGCGGAGGGCGTCGGTGACGCGGTTCGTCACGCCCCGCAGTAGGACGGTTTCCTGCAGGCCGTGTTGCTCGATCGCTTCGCTCAGCTCAGCGGCAAAGGCCTGCGAGTCGGGATCGCCCTGCTCCGGGCCCCAAAGGTGAAACTCGACGCGGGCCTTGAGTTCAGCGGGCAACTTGGCCAAGGCGGCGACGGGGTGATGCCAGCATTTCCAGCGGACGAGCGTGCCCATGCCGACGAGTTTGAGCTTGGCCGCCGGATCGGCGCTTGGCCAAACGTTCGTCGTGAGCGGTTCCTGCAAAAACCGGTCGGCGCAGCCGGAGAAAATGATGCTGCACTTGGGCGGTTCGACGGCGAGGCCGTAGTGCGCGGCCATATTGGGATTGAGCACGACGGTGGTCATCCAGTCGCGCCGGGCGGCCCAGCGGTAAAGCCACGTGCGATTGGCGTAACTGTGGTTCGTGAACAGCACCCGCCGCCCAAGCAACAGCCCTCCCAGCAGCGCGACGATCAGTCCGCCGCGCGTGTGCGCATGGATCACGTCGAACGACTCGGTCCGGAGCAGTTTGCGCAGACTGAAAAACGCCAGTACGCCGGTGAAGAAAATGGCGAAATGGCTCGGCGAGTCGCTGGCGATGAAGCCGGCGCCCCGGTAGTCGAGCGCAGGCACGCGGGTTTCGGCGTAGTCGCGGTGAACCCAGACCGTATGTTGGACACCTGCCGCCGGGCCGGCCTGATGCAAGCTGCGGATCACCGAGAGGATGCCGCCGGCATCCTCGCGTTGGCCGACGAGGTGGAGGATTCTCATTCGAGCTCCGGCTGCTCCTCACGCAAGCGGTCCCGCAACATATACTGACAAACGATTAGCAGTCCGGCCTGGAGGGAGAAGGTTTTCATCGCGTACTCGCTGTCGCCGTGCAGAGCTAGGAAAGCGACGGTGTTGGCCATCCAGAGACAGGCGACGATGCAGCTCACGCGGGAAAAGTCGTCGCCTACGCCGTGTTCGCGGAGGTGAAAAATCACCTTCATGGCGACCACCGATCCAGCGAGCAGGAACAAGAGCATAAAGCAGGTGCCAGCCAGGCCGGTGTTGACCATCAGCCCTATGAACCCGTTGTAAAAACGGCCTTGGTTGATGTGATAAGTAATGGCTGTGGGATCCCATTGCAGCGAGTGATCGCCAAAACCGGACTGCCCAAATCCGCGCCCAACCCACAGATACTGTGACATCATTTTCAATCCCTCCTCGCGCAGGATGCGCCGGGTTTCCAACGTGCTCGACCCATCTAGCCGTGCGTCGCGATGCACCGTGATGCCAGGCAACGCCGAGAGCGCACGCTGGGCCGCAAGCGGCATGCGTTCCGCGAAGCCATAAGAAAGGGTCAGGCCAAACGCCAGCACCAGGGTGCCCGCAAGAGCGTTGCGCAGGGTGATCAGTCGCTGGGTGAACACCATAAAGCCCAGTACGAGGACAAGGATCGCCACCGTGTAACGGTGCCCGCTCAACAGGCCAGTCCCCACGATGAGCAATCCGGTTGGAACCAGCCAGATACTCCTTGCGGTCAGGAAGTCATTCAGCTTGTTCTTGATGAGCAACAGCCACAGAAAACCAACGCTCACAAACGCCAGCGACTGGTAGCGGTTAATGCCCATCTTCATCCGCTCCATCTCGAAGTTGCGGGCGTCGCCGGGCACCTCGAGAAAAAACAGGATGTTGAACAGGCCTGGCGCGTTGGAGTAGATCACATCCGAGATCACCCACGTGGCCGAGAGCGTGCACTGGATGATGAACAGTTTTGTAATCTGCCCCTCCTTCAGTCGCACCATCATGAACAGCAGCGGGAAGATGGCGCAGGTGAGCTGCTGAAAATAAAACCGCCCCCCCATCTGCGAGCCGCCCATGGAGCGAAAACCGACACCGCGCTCCACCATCGTGAACACCAGGACGGCACAGTAACCGGCCACGCCAAGCAGAATCCACTTGTGCTCAAAAATAGAATCCCACATCTCATCCCGATATTGGCGAAACGAAAACACCAGCGCGCAACCAGTCCAGCCCAGGAGCGCCGCGGCCTCCCAGATAAACGGCCGGCCGGGAAAGAAGGGCAGGATCAGCGCCGTCGAGAATGTCGCCACAGCGCAGGTCACCGACAGAGTCGCGTGGTACGGCATCAACATAAGCCAAGCCAGGCCAGCAAATGCGAACGCAGCAAAAAAAGCATCGTCCGCCAGCATGTACCCGAGCACGAGCACCAGCAGCATGATGATGCTGAAAACGAGAAGTTTTTGCAGGCGCAGCGCGCCTTCCACCGAACCGGCATTCACGGCGCGTGGTTATATCCGTTTTTTGGGATTGTGCAACCTTGCGGCTCTTCCAATTACTCCGGATTGATCTCCATCATTCGCCGTTCCAGCTCGTTCCTCAGCACGGAACGCTGCTCGTCGGTGACCTTCCGGGGCACCTCCAGCGGCTCGCCGAACACCATGTCGCAGCGTGTCAGCGGCCACGGCAGTTGAAATCGATCCCAGCTTTTGAAGCGTACTTTGAGCTTGGCCCGGCAACCCAGCGGGACAATCGGCAGGCCGGTCAACTGGGCCAGCGACAGGATACCGTCCTGAATCTCGTAGCATGGGCCGCGGGGACCATCCGGCGTGATGCCGAGATGCAAACCTTCCTTGACCTGCCGCGACAACTCCAACAGTGCCTGACGACCACGACGGCTCGTGGATCCTCGCACCGGCTCGATATCAAATGCGCGCAGAATTTCAACGAGGAACGCTCCATCGTTGCTGGCACTCACCATCGCCGCCAGTCGTCGCCCGGTTCGAGGCTTGATACGATCGCGATAGACATACATCACATAAGCGAGGCGGTTATGCCATACGCAAAAGATGCACGGCTTGTTTCGGCCGTTCTTCAGCGTCTTGTGCGGATCAGAAAAATGAACACGCCATGTGAACCGCAGCAGCCGCAGCAACACGTAAAGCAGTCGGGCCGCCAGCCGTTGGCCAAGCAGTGCCTCGTTCGGAATGACGACCTGCGTGTCCAAACGTATTACCTTCCGCCTTTGAGGGCAGCTCGAACCAATTCCTCCACCGACGCCTGCGGACCGAGCATCGCCCGGGCGGCCTCGGCTGCCTTCTGCGCCTCGGCCGACTTGGTACCCAGTGCCTCTAGCGCCGACGCCGTGTCGGCGATCGTTTTATCGTGCGGCGTCGCCCCTTGACCAAGCGCGGTTGTCTCACCACTCGCTAGGCCAAGTTTATCTTTCAATTCTAGAACCATTCGCTCGGCGGTTTTTTTGCCAACTCCGTTGATGCTCGAGAGCCGCTTTACATCGCCGGCGGCGATCGCACCCTTGAACGACCCCACGTCCATGCCGCTCAGGACATTCAGCGCCAGTCTCGGTCCGATGCCGCTCACACTCTGGATCAGCCGAAACAAATCCCGCTCTCCATCCGTCGCGAAGCCGTAAAGTGTCTGCGAATCCTCGCGCACGACAAGTTGCGTCTTGAGCGTCACCGCTTGGCCGAGCTCTGGCAGCTTCTCGAAAGATGACAACGGGATCAGCACCTCGTAGCCAACGCCGTTGACGTCGATCACCGCCTGAGTCGGCAGCGCGTCAGTGAGGATTCCCTTCAAAAAAGTAATCATGCCTGAGCCCCGTTCCAACCGACACAGAGTCACACAGGTCGAAAAGTTTCAAGTTTTCAGTTTCAAGTTTCAAGTTAAGCACACCCACTTGGCCT
>DASCOW010000357.1:0-7269 GCA_036012205.1 Verrucomicrobiota bacterium | reverse complement strand
CGATCACTCCAAGCGGCATTGGCGTCCGTGAAAACCTCTATGTGTGGCTGCTGGGTGCCACGACAATCGGCATCGAGGCCAAGGCGGCCTTGTCCCTCTCGCTGCTGGCTTTCGCCGGCAGCCTGCTGTGGAGCCTGATCGGCGGCGCAGTGTATCTCGCTTTCCGCAGCAGCCACTCGCTCGACCAATAAACGGGGCGATGAGCCGGGCAGGTCAAACCGGTTTACTGAAGCCGCGGACAAAAAAATGCGAGCGCCCCTTTCAGGACGCCCGCCAACCCAAACAACCAAACCAACCTCCTTTGACCGAAAAAACGGCCATCTATCACAGCAGAAAATCCACTGCGGACACCCACAATCGCGGACATCACGGGGTGGGACGTCCGATTAAGCGAAAATGTTCACTAAATCTGAAAAGAAATTTCCGTTATTGCCGCTCGTATTCTCCCTTGCCGAGCTTTTTGTAGACGGTGAATCCGGCCTTCTTTGCGTCGGTGATCGAGAGTGGCTTGAGGTGAGTGGGGGTGTTGAAGCTGGAGATGATCTTGCGCACCGGTCGCCTGCAGGCCGGGCATTTCTCGAGCGGCCTGGCCGACACAGGGCGGCGCAGTGTGAAGCCGGGGCCGCCGCACGGTTTGCAGTCGCCCTTGCCGTCGCATAGTTCGTATTCGTAAATCGGCATTGCCGTCGTCGCGGCAACCTACCACCAAACCGAACGCTTGGCCAAGCGCGCCCGAGATCGTAGTCTCGGGCACATGCGGATTGTTCGGATCTTGGTGGATGGATACAGCCTTCTGCATTGCTGGGAGAAGTTGGCACCGGGCAAGCCTCGCCACTCGTTCCACGCCCGGGACGCGCTTGTGACGGCGTTGACACAGTATCAAGACTCGTCAGGCACGCCGGTTACGGTCATTTTCGACGGCGGTGGCGCACCGCCCAACACACCAAAAAACGAAACGACCAATGGAGGCATTGAGGTGCTTTTCTCAAAAAAGGGCCAGACGGCCGACCAGATCATCGAGCGGGTGGCGCACCTAATGAAACCCTACGGCGAGGTGATGGCGGTAACCAATGACTTTGCTGAGCGCGAAACGGTGGTCAGCCTGGGCAACGTGGCTTGCAGTTGCGAAAATTTCATCCGAATGATGGAGGACACAGTCGGAGACATGCAAACCAGCGTAACCATGCACAACCGCCGAGAGCGAAAAGGCTTCAAAAGCCGCAGTTGAACCTGCGTTGACGCTGCACACTTCAACTCCTACGCTGCCTTCCGCATGAGCAGGCTCAGAGAGTCATTGATTGAATTAATCCGGCGCACCTCGGCGGAGATTCCCGATGATGTGCAATCGGCAATCCTTCGCGGGCTGGAACAGGAGAAGGAAGGCACCATTGCCAAGTCGGCTCTGGAGATCATCGATCACAACATCGGCTTGGCCAAGCGTAAGTCTCAGCCAGTATGTCAGGACACCGGCGGCATTTTGTTTTACGTGGACTGCCCGGTTGGCCTGAACCAGATCGAGTTCGAGCAGGAGACGCGCGATGCGGTGAAAGAAGCCACCAAGCTTGGCCACCTGCGACAAAACTCGGTGCACCCGATCACCGGCATAAACGATGGCACCAACGTCGGCCCCGGCTCGCCCAATATGCACTTTCACCAGCACGCGACTGACGACATTACCGTCCGGCTCGTGCTCAAGGGCGGTGGTTGCGAGAATGTCGGCTCACAATTCGCATTGCCCGACACCTCGCTCGGAGCCGACCGCGATTTTGGCGGATGCCGCAAAGTGATTCTTGAGGCGGTGCACCAGGCACAGGGCAAAGGCTGTGGGCCGGGTATCCTGGGCGTGTGCATCGGGGGGGACCGGGCCTCTGGCTACGAACTGTCCAAGCGCGAGTTTCTCCGCAAACTTGACGATCGAAATCCCGATCCCAAGCTGGACGAACTTGAGCAGGACATTCTCAAGACCGCCAACGAACTGGGCATCGGCCCAATGGGCTTTGGCGGCAAAACAACGCTGCTTGGCGTGAAGATCGGCGCGTCCAACCGGGTGCCGGCGTCCTATTTCGTCAGTGTCAGCTACATGTGCTGGGCCTTCCGCCGGCAAGGCGCGACACTGGCAACCAACGGCGAAATCACCGGCTGGCTTTATTGAGGAACAGAAAATGACTCACAATCTTTCTAGTCCTATTTCAGAGAAGACGATCCGCGAAATGAAGGTTGGCGATCAAGTCCTGATTTCCGGCACTGTGTTCACCGGGCGCGACGCCGTGCACAAGTATCTGCACGATGGCGGCGAGTTGCCGGCCGGGGTGAACCTCGACGGCGGCATCCTGTATCACTGCGGACCGGTTGTGCTCAAGGACGGCAACGGTGAGTGGCAGGTGACCGCCGCCGGCCCGACGACATCCATCCGCGAGGAGCCTTATCAGGGCGATATTATAAAGCAGTTCGGCATCCGTGGCATAATCGGCAAGGGCGGCATGGCTGACAAAACGCTCGCCGCATGCCAGAATTACGGTGCGGTGTATCTGCATGCCATCGGCGGCGCGGCTCAGGTGCTGGCCGAGTGCATCACCAAGGTGCGTGACGTACACATGCTGGAGGAGTTCGGCTCACCGGAGGCAATCTGGGAATTTGAGGTGATCGATTTCCCCGCTGTGGTCACGATGGATTCACACGGCGGATCGCTACACAAAGACATCCTCGCGCAAAGCGAAAAAGCCCTGGCCCAACTGCGCGATTGATCCGCAGGGGCGCCGCCCTCTCACAGCGGGGCGTTGGCCAGTGTGTCGGCGACGTGGCTGAGTTGCTCCTCCGTCAATTCCGGATACACCGGAATGCTCAACACTTCTCCCGCCATTCTTTCGCAGATCGGCAGCGACTCGTCGAAGCTTTGCAGGTGCGCAAAGCATTCCTGTCGGTGCAGCGGCACCGGATAATAAATCGCCGAACCGATGTTGTGCGCGGCCAAGTGCGCCTGCAGCACGTCGCGTTTGCCATTGCCCACGCGGAGGGTGAACTGATTCCACATGTGGCCTCGACCGTCGATCTCACTTGGCAGCACCAACCGGCCTTCGGCAACGTGCTCGCACTGGGCCAAGCGCTTGAGATACTGCACGGCGTTGGCCCGGCGCTTGGCCATGTAGCCAGGGAAATGACCCAGTTTGACGCCAAGCAGCGCGGCTTGGACCGGATCCATCCGGAAGTTGCCGCCGATGGCCTTGTGATAATATTTCGGTGCTCCGCCGTGCACGCGGAGGATGCGCGCGCGCTTGGCCAAGCCGTCGTCGTCGGTGGTGATCATGCCTCCGTCGCCGAAGCCGCCGAGGTTTTTTGACGGAAAAAAACTGAACGCGCCCAAGTCGCCCATCGTGCCGACCTGCCGGTCGCCAACCGTCGCGCCCATCGACTGCGCTGCATCCTCAAGCACAGCCAGGCCGTGCGCCTTGGCCAGGCGCTGCACGCCGTCCATGTCCGTTGCCTGGCCAAACAAATGCACCGGGATGATTGCCTTGGTGTTGCCGGTGACGCGCCGCCCAGCGGCGGCAAGGTCGATGTTGAAATCGGCGTCAAGCGAGTCGACGAACACCGGCGTCGCACCGGTGCGGGCAACCGAACCGGCGGTCGCGAAAAACGTGAACGACGGGCACAGCACCTCGTCGCCGGGGCCGATGCCCAGCGCCATCAGCGAAAGCAGCAGCGCGTCGGTGCCGGAGCTGACCCCGATGGCGTGCCGCGCGCCAACCGACTCGGCGGCCCGATCCTCGAACCCGGCCACCTCCGGCCCGAGGATGAACTGCGACGAGTCGAGCACGCGCACGAAGGCGGCCTTCAACTCGGCGGCGAGCGGCTGGTTTTGTGCGCTCAGATCGAGCAGCGGGACGTTGATCGGCTTTCCCATGGGCGCGACATTATCCACCGGCAGCTTGGTCAAACGCAAGGCGCATTGCCGTTGACAGCGTTTCTCCACGAACCGACGCTGCGGTTGTCCGACCATGAAATCAATTTTCTCCATCCTCCCGATCGTGTGCGCTGCGGCGTTTGGCCAAGCGGCCGAGCCGGCCAAGCTCAAGCTGTACTGGGCCAAAAACATGCTGACAATCAGCGGCACGCATCTGCCTGGCAAAGAGATGAAGATCCACTACCTTGAGGCGTATTGCCGAGCCAACTCGCAGACAACCGACTGGGGCCGGCACACCGTCGTTGGTCACAAGACTCGCCTGGTCTCCCGCAGCGCGGACGGCTCGCAGCTCCGTTTGCACTGCGACGTGAACGACGGCGTGACAGTCGAGCACGTCATCACCGCCACGCATGACGAGGTTGATTTTGCGCTCACCGCGCACAACCCCACGGCCAATCGCTCCGAGGCACACTGGGCGCAGCCGTGCATCCGTGTGGGCAAATTCAGCGGCACCGGCGCGGATACCACCGCCGACAAATACGCCTACATCAAAAAGAGTTTCGTCTATCTCGACGGCCGGCGGGCGATGATGCCGACGCAGGGCTGGGCGACCGAGGCGCGCTACATCCCCGGGCAGGTCTGGGCCGGGCCGGGCGTGCCGCGCACCGATGTCAACCCGCGCCCGCTGCACCCGGACGTGCCGGGCAACGGGCTGATCGGCTGCTTCAGCGGGAACGGCTCGATGATCTTTGCCACGGCATTCGAACCGTATCAGGAATTGTTCCAGGGCGTGATTCGCTGCCTGCACAGCGACTTCCGGCTCGGCGGCCTCGAGCCGAAAGAGACACTGAAAATCCGGGGGAAAATCTACCTCGTCAAAAACGACGAAGCCGCATTGCTGAAGCGCTACCACAACGATTTCCCCGAACACGGCGCACTGGATCAGCCGAAGAAAAAATAATTCTAATGGCCAAGCACATTCGGTTGGTTTGTTGAAGGTGTAGTTTTTTTGTGGCGTCCGGCTTGACTTGGTCTCGGGTGCCGACGATAAAAGTCGCGGTTCATGTTGGAGGATTCAACTGCAAGTCAGCCGCTTTCGAACAAGGAGAAAAGGGATCTGGACGTTGAGATTTCGTTTTTGGAGGGACTCACCAAGCGCGATCCCAAATACGTTGAGGCACTCCAGTTGCTCGGGGACGATTACACGAAACGCGACCGCTTCCACGACGGGCTGACCGTCGATGAGCATTTGTCCCGACTTCTCCCGGAGGACTCGATGGTCTATTACAACCTCGCGTGCAGCTACTCGCTCACTGACCGGATTGACGAATCTATCACTGCGCTCAACAAGGCCGTCCGCCTCGGCTACAACGACCCCCAGTGGATGGACATCGACCCCGACCTGAGCAATGTCCGCACCGACCCGCGCTACAAACGCATCCGCCGCCAACTGGACGTCAAGTACAGCAGCCACTGACCCGACCCGCCGTGAACGTCACCCATCAGGGCAAGTCACGGCACTACCGAACGGTCTGGTTTGACAAGGCGCAAAACCTCGTACGGCTCATCGAGCAGCGACTGCTTCCGCACCGGTTCAAAATCGTTTCCACCGCCGACTATCACGCAACCGCCCTTGCCGTCACCGACATGACCGTGCGCGGCGCCGGCGCGATCGGTGCCACAGCGGCATACGGCCTGGCGCAGGGCGCTCGGGCCTTTCGCGGGCGCGGGCTCAAGGCCTTCGAGCGGCACATGGCCAAGGTGCACCGGACGCTCGCCGAGGCGCGCCCCACCGCCGTCGATCCGCTCAACGCCATGCGCGGCATGCTGTCACAAATGATCGGCGACACCGTTGCCGAGCGGCAGGCACAAGCTCTGGCCGCTGCCGAACAATTCGCCGATGACGACGTCGCCCACTGCGAAGCGCTTGGCCAACACGGCGAGTCGCTCATCCGCAACGGCACCCGCGTACTCACCCACTGCAACGCCGGCTGGCTGGCGTTCGTGGACGTCGGCTCTGCCACCGCGCCGATGTACGCCGCGCAGGCCAACGGCAAGACATTTCATGTTTTTTGCGACGAGACACGGCCTCGCTCGCAGGGTGCCATCCTCACCGCGTGGGAGCTGGCGCAGCAGGGCATCGCGCACGACATCATCGCCGACAACGCCGCCGGCCACTTGATGCAGCGCGGAGAGATCGACCTCGTCATCGTCGGCAGCGATCGCACGCTGGGACACACCGGCGAAGTGGCTAACAAGATTGGCACCTACACCAAGGCAGTCCTGGCCAAGAGGCACGGCATCCCGTTCTACGTCGCCATCCCGCTCTCGACCATCGACTGGGAACTTAAGTCCGGCCAGGCCATCCCGATTGAGGAACGCAACGAGAACGAGGTGCTCAGCGCTTGGGGAGTGACCGGCAGCGGGCGTCGGCAGCAGGTGCGACTGGCCAATCCCGGCAGCAGTGCCCGCAACCCGGCCTTCGACGTTACACCGCCGGAACTCATCAGCGGCATCATCACGCCGCTCGGCATTTTCAAGCCGCGCCAACTCTGGAAACACCGCGCCAAGCTTGGCCAAGCGACCGGGTGAGCGGCATCTACCTGCCGTCGTCCTGCGGCGGACTGCCCCGACTTGGCTTGAGCCCGAAGAGAGGCCGGAGCAGGTTCAGCCTTCGGATGATCAACTCATAAAGGGCCAACGTGATCAAAAAGCGCCGAGACTGATGACGGTGAATTTCAAAAAATGCCCGTCGGCCATTTCACAACAAAAAAAACCAACGCAATGGTGACAGTCTGGTGCAAGACGTAAAACGAGTTAACCGCCTCGTTGGCGTAGGTCAGGATACGGCTTGGCCGATTGAACAATACGGCCCTGAATCCAACGAACGCCACAAGCCATAGCCCGACGTTCACCCCGCGAAAAAAGTTGCCGACGGCCTCCTGAACTCCAGCCGAAAGAGGCATCGGCAAGACGTTAGAGGCAAAGCAGAGAATCAAAAACACCGTGATGCCCACCCCGAGTGCGAGATGAAACCATCGGTTCCGCTCTATCGAAGTCAGCAATTCGTCCGACGCGAAAACCGGGTAACCGTAGATAAAAATCACCAAGTACAGGTACAGGTTGGCCCAATCATCGACAACATTCTGGAAGCCGGCCCAGTGAGGCCTCAGCACCTATGCGGCAAACCGCCGTATGAATTCACCGCCACGCTCAGTTCGAAGCGCGGCAAAAAGCGGCAGGGCCAAAAACGAGTAAACCAGCAAGTAGGCCAGAAACCAAAGGTGGTGATAACTGAAGTTGCCTTCAGGATACACCCTCTCGAAAAATCTCGGGTGAAACTGCAAAATGCAGGCAAACCAATCGCT
>DASCOW010000356.1:0-2172 GCA_036012205.1 Verrucomicrobiota bacterium | reverse complement strand
ATTGTGCGCCGTGTCGCTGGCTGGTATCCCACCACTGGCCGGTTTCTTCGGCAAATTTCTGCTGGTGAAGTCGGTTGCCGTCAGGGCATTCGGCGACGCCGGTTACTTTGCGCTGCTGGGGGTGGCGGTGTTCGGCGTCGTTGTGTCTATCTACTACTACTTCGGCATTATCCGCGCCATTTACTGGTCGAAAGAGGTGCCCGACGACTCGCCGGTGGCGATCGGTTGGGCAACGCGGATCGCGCTTGGCCTCTGCGTGGCGGCAATCCTCTACCTTGGCATCCTGCCCAACAAGCCGGTTCAATGGGCCAATACCGCCGCCGAGATCAATATAGAGACTATTACCAAGTAACTCAGCGTCGAGCAAAGAGCTTGCCCGGCAACTGCTCGGCCAAGCGTTTCATTTCCAAGCCAAGCAACGCCACCGAAACCGTCGGCGTGGGCAGGCCGCTGTTGGCGATGATCGTGTCGATCGGCTGCTCGGTGGTTTCGAGAATATCGAGCACGGTTTGTTCGTTTTCGGTGAGATTGGCCAATGGCACCGGATTCGAGTCGTCCGTTTGGCCAAGCGCTTGGCTGGGCAATAGATGCTCAAACTCGGCGAGGATGTCCTCGGCATTTTCGCACAGCGCGGCTCCGTTGCGGATCAGGTTGTGGCAACCCCGGCTCTGTGATGAGTCGATCCGGCCGGGCACGGCGAACACCTGGCGGTTGTTGTCGGCGGCCATGTTGGCCGTGATGAGCGAGCCGCTTTTCAGATCGGCCTCGACGACGACTGTGCCGAGCGTCATCCCCGCAACGATCCGGTTGCGGATGGGGAAGCTCTGTTTGTCGCCCTTGCGGTTGAACGGGAACTGGGTGATCACCGCGCCGTTGCCGGCGATGCGTTCGTACAACTCCGCGTTTTCCGCCGGATAAACAATGTTGATGCCGGTGCCGAGCACGGCGATCGTTCGCCCCATGGCCGAGAGTGCGCCTTGGTGAGAGGCGGAATCGATCCCGCGCGCCCCCCCACTGACCACAGTGATGCCACGTCCGGCGAGTTGATACGAGAGTTTGCGTGCGGTATCCTGCCCGTAATGCGTCGTGCGTCGCGCACCGACCATCGCGATGCTGTTTTTATCCTCCGGCAGCAGGCGGCCCTTCACATAGAGGACGATCGGCGGGTCGTAAATCTCGCGGAGCAACTCCGGGTACTCGTCGTCGGCCTGAAAAACGAGCCGCGCGCCAAACTTCTCGACGCATTTCAACTCCCCGGCCAAGTCGGTCGTGGATCGCCATTGAGCAATGGCGCCGGCCAAGTCGTCGCCGATGCCCTTGACGCGCACCAGCGCGGATCGATTCGACTGTAGCACCTTGGCGGCATCGCCAAAAAAATCGAGCAACTGGCGTGCCCGAACCGGCCCGATCCCCTCGAGCAGATTCAGAACTACCAAAGCATCACGCGCATCCACGAAGGGACGCTAACGGGGCATGATAACCGACACCAGCTGGAAAGAAAAAATGCGTCCGTGGAGCGTCTTGAATATTACGAATATTGCTACGACAAGATGGTTGAAATGAATCAACCAGATATTACCATTCCTATTCCATACAAAACACCGAAACCGATGTTAGCCAAGAAGGGCATTTGTACTTCAGAGAAGTTCTTGATGCAAAAGACCAACAAGACGATACCGCATAACAGGCTTCCAAGCCCCCAGCCGATACCTTCCTGAAATGCTGCTATAAGGAGCATTATCCCAGTTATAAAAGCTCCTAGTCCACCGACTATCATCAATATTAATCCTATTGTTTCCATAAGCGTATTTCGTTGCGAAGAAGGTACATAAAGCAGTATAAGTCGCGAAGTCAATAAAAATATCTACACGCTGAGGCGGCCGTTGGGCCGCCTTTTAATACTAGGTGCAAAAAATCAAGGTTGCTGAAGTGAATTCGGGTCGAATACTTCTAATCCAGATACGGCCCCAGCAGCCGAAAGCATAAATCCAACCACCACTACTGCTATGGAAGCAATATAGACTAGAAATGGCTTTTTAACCTCACTGAAGTGCATAATTGCGAAAACAAGTAGTGGAATGCCAAGAAATAGGCTAGCAACTCCCCACCCCACATTTTTCTTGAAGTTAGCGATTAACATCATAATGCCGGTGACAAATCCGACAATTGATC
>DASCOW010000355.1:0-6555 GCA_036012205.1 Verrucomicrobiota bacterium | reverse complement strand
CATAAAAGAGACGCAGCACCAGCTTCTCGCCGGTCACGGTCGGGTAGGTGGAGACGCGTACATCGTTGGACAAGCCCACCTCGTCGGCGGCAATCCGGCCGTCCTGTGGCAGCGACTCGACGTAGGTCTTGAGCTTGGCCAGGTACTTGACTCGGCCGAGAATCAGCTTGGCCGCCTCGGCCGGGAGCGTGCCGACATGAGTGAGCACACCGTCGAGCCTGAATTGCACGCGGCACCCTTCACGGTCCATGTGCAGATGTACATCGCTGGCCTGATGCCGTGTGGCAAACTGCAAAAGCCACTCGGCCGCCGAGGTGGCGTCCTGTCCCGCCAGCGGCGGTGCCCAATCAAGGGCTTGAGCTTTTGGATCCAGTTGCATTGCGAGTCCATTATAAGCCCTTATCAGTATGGTCTGTCAATTATGTAATATACAACGTTGTTATCAACGAGCGATCTCTTCCGCCAGGTCGTCCGCGGGGTAGGTCCAGATCTCGGCGAGGGTGGGGTGGTAGTGCGGGATGGCAGCCAGTTCGGCAACCGTCATGCGCTTGGCCATGGCGATGACGATCTCGTGGATCAACTCGCCGCCGATAGGGCCGACGCATGCACCGCCAAGGATTTCGCCCGTCTCGGGCTTGCACAGCAATTTCACGAATCCGTGCATGGCTTCCATGATAATCGATTTGCCGTGGTCGTTGAACGGATAGCTCGCAGAGAGGTACGGAATGCCCTGCGCCTTGGCTGCCTTCTCGGTGAGGCCAACGGAGGCGGCCTGCGGGTCGGTGAACACGATGCTGATGAGCATTCGGTAATCCATCGAGTGTGGTTCGGCCGGGTGCAGGATATTGTGCGCGGCGATTTCGCCCTGCTGAATGGCGATGTGCACGATCTCGTGCGGGCCGGTACAGTCGCCTCCGGCGAAAATGTGCGGCGCGCTGGTTCGCATGTGGGCGTCGCAGAGGATGCGGCCGCGTTCGGTCTCAACGCCGGCGTTCTCGAGCGCGAGTGAGCCGGTGTTTGGCGAGCGGCCAAGCCCGTGAAACACCGCCTCGGCGCGGGCTTCGTGCTGCGCCCCGGCGCACTCGTACACGATCACCTTCTCATTGTCGTCCCGCCGTGCGTCGATGAGCGAGCAGCCGGTGTGGATGGTGATGCCCTCGTCGCGGAAGGAGGTCTCGACTTCGCCGGCGACGTCATCGTCAAATGCCTTGAGAATGTGCGGGCTGCGCTGGAGCACAGTCACCTCGACATCGAACCGTGCAAAAAACTGGGCGAACTCGAGCGCCACCGCGCCGCCGCCGAGCACGATGATCGACTTGGGCAGCGACTCGAGCTGCAGGGCATCGTCGCTGGTCATGCAGCCAAGTTTGGCCAAACCGGGCAGCGGTAGGTCGGCTACACGCGAGCCGGTGGAGATCATGAAGTGCCCGGCGGTTACTGTTTGGCCGTTGTCGAACTGGAGCGTGTGCGGATCGCGAAACTTGGCCAAGGCTCGAATCAGCTCGAAGCGGCCGTCCTGCAGTTGGCCGCGCCGGTAGCGGGCGAACTCCTCGACCATCGCCGCCTTGCGCCGCATCACCGCCGGGAAGTCAAAGCCAATCTCGCCCGGTTCGAGCCCCCAGAGTTGTGAGCGTCCGGCCTGAAACCGCACATCGGCTGCGTGCAACAACGCCTTGGTCGGCATGCAACCGCGCAGGATGCAGAGGCCGCCAAGTTCCTCGCCGCCCTCGATGAGTACAGTGCGGTGGCCGGCGGCAGCAGTCGTCCGGGCGGTGGCATAGCCGGCGCTGCCTCCGCCGATCACCGCGATGTCAAAATCATAATCTCCCATATCCCTTGGCCAAGGTTTACCGAAGCGCGAGTCAGGCGGGAAGCATTGACTTCTTTTGGTTCCTCCTGTAGCCAATCCGGGCATTAGGAGAAACTGAACATGGCAGCAAAATCATCCCCAAAAACCCCATCCGCCGGACTGGACAAACGCAGCGCGGACCTTGAGTCCGCCATTGCCGCGATCACCAAGAGCTTCGGGGAAGGGTCGATCATGCGCCTCGGCGACGAGGGGGCGAACCTGAAGATCGACGCCATCTCCACCGGCTCGCTTGGCCTCGACATGGCCCTTGGGGTGGGTGGCGTCCCGTGCGGACGCATCATCGAAATTTACGGACCGGAATCGTCCGGCAAAACAACGGTCATGCTGCATGTCGTGGCCAACGCGCAGAAGGCCGGCGGCACAGCCGCCTTCATCGATGCCGAGCACGCGCTCGATCCTTCGTATGCAGCCAAGCTGGGCGTGAACCTCGAGGAGTTGCTTATCTCCCAGCCGGACAGCGGCGAGGAGGCGTTGACGATCTGCGAGACGCTGGCCCGCTCCGGCGCGCTGGACGTGATCGTGATCGACTCGGTGGCGGCGCTCGTGCCCAAGGCGGAGCTGGAGGGCGACATGGGCATGGCGACGATGGGCATGCAGGCGCGGCTCATGAGCCAGGCGTTGCGGAAGCTGGCCGCCATTCTTGGCAAGTCCAAGACGATGTGCCTCTTCACCAACCAGATGCGCGAAAAGGTCGGCGTGATGTTCGGCAGCCCGGAGACGACGCCCGGCGGTAAGGCGCTCAAGTTTTACGCCAGCGTGCGGATCGACATCCGGCGGCGCGAACAGCTCAAGGATAACATGGGCAACGTGATCGGTAACCACATCCGTACCAAGGTGGTGAAGAACAAGGTGTCGCCGCCGTTCATGGAGGCCGAGTTTGATATCATCTACGGGCAGGGCATCAACTGGGAGGGCGACCTGATCGCTGTCGGCTTGGCCAAGGAGGTTATTTTGAAAAAGGGCGCCTGGCTGCAGTTTGACGGCGAGATGATCGGTCAAGGCAAGGAAGCCTCCCGGCAGGCGCTGCAGGACAACCCGGAACTGGCGCAGAAAATCCTCGCCCGAATCAAGGGCGAACCGGCGGAAGAAGCAGCTGCGGAGGAGGAACCTGCAGAGGAAGCCGAGCCGGTCGCTGCTGAGGAATGAGCGCTTGGCCAAGCGGACTGGCCTGAATTTGGCACTTTTCCCGCTTGACCCGCTACGGCGACTGGGCTACCAACCCGTCCGTTATGTTGAAAGTAGTGGCAACAATCGTGATGGAACTGGTCGTGCTGGTACTCGACCGGGGTCGGGTTTGTTGCGGATAAATTAAAATTTCCAAGACACCCACGACCCACTGGTCGTGGGTTTTTTTTTGCATAGCCAAGTTTTCAGATGAGCGAGACAACAAAAACAAACACAGAGACAACGGACAAAGCCAAGGGCGAGATCGGGCCGAGTCTGCTCGGCAGCGAAATACTCGTCCGCGCACTCGAGCGCGAGGGCGTGGACACGATCTTCGCCTACCCGGGCGGCGCGAGCATGGAGTTTCACCAGGCGCTGACTCGGTCGGAACGGATCCGCACGATTCTGCCCCGGCACGAGCAGGGCGGCGCGTTCGCGGCCGAGGGCTACGCTCGCGCCACGGGCAAGGCCGGCGTCTGCATGGCCACCAGTGGCCCCGGTGCCACCAATCTCGTCACCGGCATTGCCGACGCGTACATGGACTCGATTCCGCTTGTCGCCATCACCGGCCAAGTGTCGCAGACGATGATTGGCAAGGGTGCGTTTCAGGAGACGGACTTTTTCGGCATGACCCTGCCAGTGGTGAAACACAGCTACCTCGTTACCGATATCAACGAAATCCCGACTGTGGTGAAACAGGCATTCAAGATCGCCACCAGCGGCCGACCCGGCCCGGTGATCGTCGACGTGCCGAAAAACATCCAGCAAACCCGTGCCCAGGTTTTCTTCCCCAACGAGGTGGACATCGCCGGGTTCGACCCCGAGAACAGCAAGGCGAGCGAACTGGAGCTCAACGAGATCGTTGGGCTGATCGAGAAGAGCGAGCGGCCGCTGCTCTACGTCGGCGGCGGCATCATCAGCGCTGATGCCAGCGACGCGTTGCGCCGATTTGTCGCCGCGACCGGCATCCCGGTCACCAGCACGATCATGGGCGTGGGCGCATTTCCGGAGACGCACGAGCTCTCGCTGCGCTGGCTCGGCATGCACGGTGCGGCAGCCGCCAACTGGGCCGTCAGCGGCGAGTTCGAGAAGGACGCCAAGGGCAGAAACCGGCAGGTGGCCAAGGGCGCTGACCTGCTGCTGGCCTTCGGCGTGCGGTTCGACGACCGCGTGACCGGCAAGGTCGACAAGTTTTGCGAGCACGGCACCATCGTGCATATCGACATTGATCCGTCCGAGATCAACAAGAACCGCAAGGTCACCCTGCCGGTGATCAGCGAAATTGGCTACGCGCTCGAGCGCCTGGCCGACATGGTCAGTGAACGGCCGCTACAGAAGACGTTCACCGCATGGCAGAAGCAGGTCGCCCACTGGAAGGCAAAGGCGCCGTTCGGCTACCGGGTCACTGACGAAGTGATGCGATCGCAGCACATGAAAGATCACTTCGCCGAATCCGAGAGCGAGGTTATCCTGCCGCAAATGGTCGTCGAGACACTCTACGAGTTGACGGGCGGCGACGCCATCGTGACCACCGGCGTCGGGCAGCATCAAATGTGGTCCGGCCAGTACTATTTGTCGGACAGGCCGAGACAGCTCATCACGAGCGCCGGGCTGGGGTCGATGGGTTTTGGCTACCCTGCTGCGCTGGGAGCCAAGGTCGCATGCCCCGACAAGCAGGTGATAGATATCGACGGTGACGGCTCGTTCCTGATGAACGTCCAGGAACTGGCCACCGCGCGCATCGAGAATATTGCGGCCAAGGCCATCATCCTCAACAACCAGCATCTCGGGATGGTGATGCAGTGGGAGGATCGATTTTACGACGGCAATCGCGGCCACACCTACCTCGGCGATCCGAACGACATGAAGCAGATTTATCCGGACTACGTCGCGGTGATCAAGGGCTTCGACGTGCTGGCCGAGCGGGTGATATACAAGCGCGACCTTAAGCCGGCGATGCAGCGGATGCTCGACTCCGACAAGCCGTATGTGCTCGACATCATCGTACCGTACACCGAACACGTGCTGCCGTTCATACCAGCCGGCAAAACCGTTGCCGAAATGATCTGGAAGGAATAGACCGAGCGCTTGGCCAAGCGGGACGAGTCACAGCGCCAACAGCACTGTTCGCAGCTCTTTGAGTCGCCCGTCGGGGGAGCGCTTGGCAAAACGCGGAAACTTGCCGCCAAGCGTGATCAGGTCGCCGTTGCGGGTCAGCATGATCTTGTCGTCCTTGGCCTCGATGCCGGTGACGTTCTTCGCGGCGGCCAGCACTTTCAGTTCCGCCACGCTCAACAATCGCTTGACCGGCTTGGGGATCGGGCCGAACCGGTCTCGAATCTCCTCACTCAGCATGGCCAACTCGGTGCTGTTGGTCAGTTCGGCCAGCTTGCGGTAAAGGATGATCCGTTGTCGCGTCTCGGGGATATGACTGAACGGTAGATACGCGGGGACGCGACCGATATCCCTTGGTGCCTCGGCGGCAACCGTTGCCTCTTCGTCATCCTCCACCTCGGTGACAACATCGCGCGGCACGGTTACTTCAAACTGCGGCACGCTGCTCTTGCGCGGTACCCGCCTGGCGCTCTTCTCCTCACCGGGATTCATTGCGAGAAAGTCAATGGCAACGCACACCTCGACGCGCCGGTCGACTTTTTCGCCCTTGAGCCGCTTCACGCTTTGCTTGAGCAACTGGCAGTAAAGCTCGAAGCCGACGGCGGTGATGTGGCCGCTCTGCTGCGATCCGAGGATGTTGCCCGCACCGCGAATCTCGAGGTCGCGCATGGCGATCTTGAATCCGCTGCCGAGCTTCGAGTACTGCTTGAGTGCGCTGATTCGCTTGCGGGCATCGTTGAGCAGCGCGGCGTGGCGCGGCAAAATCAAATAGGCAAACGCCTGGTGCTTGTAGCGGCCGACGCGCCCGCGCAACTGGTACAGCTCGCTCAGGCCAAACCGGTCGGCGCGATCGACGATGATCGTGTTGGCGTTGGGGATGTCCAAGCCGCTTTCGATGATGGTCGTCGAGAGCAGGATGTCGGCGTCGCCATTGATGAATTTCGTCATTACCTTCTCGAGCACGCCGCTGGCCATCTGGCCGTGGCCGACGATCAGCCGTGCCTTGGGCACGAGTTCGCGAAGGCGCTCGGCCATCGTCTCGATCGTAGTTACGCGATTGTGCAGAAAGAACACCTGCCCACCCCGGTTGAGCTCGCGCTGGATGGCGTTGCGGAGGGTCGTCTCGTCGAACTCGATCACGGTGGTCTCGATCGGCAGCCGGTCCTGTGGCGGCGTCTCGATGGTGCTCATGTCGCGCGCGCCGGTGAGTGCCATGTGCAGCGTGCGCGGGATCGGCGTCGCGGTGAGCGTCAGCACGTCCACTGTCTGCCGCAGCATCTTGAGGCGCTCCTTATGTCGCACGCCGAAGCGCTGCTCCTCATCGATGATCACCAGCCCGAGATCCTTGAACCGGACACTGGGCTGAACGAGCTTGTGCGTGCCGATGACGACGTCCACCGCGCCGG
>DASCOW010000354.1:0-3936 GCA_036012205.1 Verrucomicrobiota bacterium | reverse complement strand
TCATTAGGTCGTGCGGCAGCAGGAAACCGCCGCTTGGCCAGGCGTTTGTCTCAGCTCCAGTTGGAAATCTTCTACCAATCGTGCATGCTAATAGATCTCGGCCACTGGGCCAAGTGCCTCTTCCAACAATTGCCAGCAGACGAGTTGCATGCGGGGGAAATGGAAGGGGCCTTTCCAGAGATTACCCTTGAGGGGGACGGAGACGCTCCCGTCACGATGCAAATAACCAAACCATTCGCCGTGTTCCGGGTCGGCAAATTGGGCGTAGGCCCAGCTGTGAATCTGCCGATGCCAATCAGCATACTTTTGATCGCCGGTGAGCAACCAGGCGAGCAGCGTTGCGATGATCGCCTCGTTGTGTGGCCACCAGAATTTCATGTCGTGCCAATACTCCTGCACTGGCTTGCCATGCACGTCGCGAAAATAAAACAGTCCACCGTACTCGTCGTCCCATCCTCTCGCCCACATCCAGTCGAGAATATGGCAACCCATTCGAACCAGACCCGGGTCGTTGTCACGCAGTTTGGCCTCCCACAAAACAAACCAGGCGCACTCGATCGCGTGGCCGGGGTTCAAGGTGCGACCGTCGAAGTGATCGATGATTGAACCGTCAGGTGCGACCGATTCCATTACGCATTCGATGTCCGGCTTCATGAAGTCCCGCCGGATCTCCTCAATCGCCACGTCGACATCAGCCGTGAATGACTCGTCGTTCAGGTTCCGTCGCAACTCCTGCGCGGTGACCATTTGAATCATCGGTGCACCGATGGCCTTGAGCGGTCTTGTGTCGGTGAACTTCGGTTCCGTCAGCGACGGGTCGGTGAAGTGACGCTTGGCCAAGCGGAACAGGTCGCGTGCCGTTTGAGCCTGGCTGTCGTTGCCGGTGGCCTTGGCCAAGGCCGCGTAGGCGATGGCGGCGAATGTCTCTGTAAACACATAGCGCCGCTTGCGAATCGGCCGCCCCTCTCCTGTGACGTGAAACCACATCCGGCCGTCGGAGTCAAAGCCGTGTCGCGAAATAAAGTCGAGACCGCACTTGGCCCAGTCGAGCCACTCGGCCCTAGGCTCGACGGTGTTATAAAGGGTGCCCAGCAACCAGGTCGCGCGGCACTGCTGCCACATGCCCTTGTCGGTGTCCAGTAGCGAGCCGTCGCGGTCGCGCGCCAGCAGGAAACCGCCGTGTTCATCGTCCACGCAGCGCGGCCACCAAAAAGGCAGCGTGTCATTCAGCAGGCCATCGCGGTAAACGGCAAGCAATTCGCGTTGGAGTGATTCCTCCATCTCAGGAGTTCTCCCAGTCGAAGAAACCGATCTTCTCCAGATCCTGTTTCAGGTTGCCCCTCGATTCCCGCGACAGGGTGCGCAACGGCGGACGCGCTGGGCCGCAGTCCACACCGACCATCGCCATCACCGACTTGGCCGCCGGCATGTAGTTGTAGTTCGCGATGGTGCGGATCATTTCTGCGGATCGCGCCTGGTCACGCTGGGCCGCCTCAATGTCGCCCTCATCAAACGCCGAGATTATTCTCAGATAAAGCGGTGCCGAGAAATTATATGAACTGCCCACGGCACCCCTGCAGCCGATCCGCAGGCCGTCGAGCAGTTCTTCGTCGCAACCAAAGAGCATGTCTGGCGCATAGCCGTTCATTTCCAATATCGCCCGCAACTGATCGCGGTCGGGGTTGGTGTACTTCACGCCGGCCATGACGGGAATCTGTTTCGCGGCGCACTCCAAAAACTCCGCCGTATCAACCGTCACTCCGGTCATTCCCGGAATATCATAAAAATAAAATGGCAATTCCGGCGCAGGCTTGACCACTTCTGCAAACCAGTCGCGGAGGGCCTCCGCATCAGCTGGCTTAAAGAAATTCGGTGCCATTGCTGAAACGGCGTCCGCGCCGGCATCCCGCGCCGCACACACCAACGCCTGGGCGTCAGGCAAATTATTATGGCCGACATGCGCGATGAATTTGAGCCCATTGCCATGGGCCACCCGACCCCAGGCGTCGAACATTTTCAACCTCTCTTTGGTGGTCAGCGAGTGGCACTCGCCGGTCGTGCCCGTGACAAATGCACCGCTGGCTCCGCCCTTGGCCAAGTGCTCGGCCTGGGTCGGTACGCAATCGTAGTTCACGGAATAATTATCGTGCATTGGTGTGTGCACGGCGGCAGTCAATCCATTCAATTTCATGCTCATTAAAATGACAATTCAGCTTCAAACGGGGAGGCCGGGAGACCGTCTTCATCCACCAAGTTAACCTTAGGCTCGGGATAGGGAGTCCAGGCATATCGCACCGCCTCAACCGCATGGCCAAGAGGGGAAATGACCATAACCGTGTCTGCTTCATGAATCCTGGCCTCGGCACTGATCCATCGGCCCTTGCGATCCCTCACTTCAAAACCGGCCGGCGGCGCCTCGTCGCTTGTCCGGAGTTCATGACGGCCCTTGGCCAAGTGAAGCATAACCGAATCCCCCCGTCTCTCGGCAGATTCAAACCGTGGACTACCCCCGCATGGAGACTCTCCATAAACGAAAGCCAGAGCCAAGCGTTCGAGCCGCTCGCCCACAGGTTGCTTATCACGCGGATGGACATCGGTGGGGTGACCGAGGTCGATCGTGACAGCCATGCCAGTGTGAGGGAGGGCGTCTTGCACCCGCTGCTGACTGGCACGAAAGGCAGGCCAATGCGGGCGCTTCATTGCGGGTAGTTGCACGAAGATGAATGGCAAGTCGGGTCGCTTCCATTGCGCACGCCAATCGGTGATCAAAGTGCTCAAGACCGCATCGTGCTGAGCCACGCGCCATTCGCTCTCGGCGTTGGACTCACCCTGATACCACAGCGCCCCCGCCAGCGGCAGCGAGCGCAACGGAGCCAAGGCAGCGTCCCACATGAAAGCGGGCTTGAACGAGTGGTTAGGGCCCAAGTCATCACTGGGAATGTAATCGCCCGCCGAGAGGGCCCGTTTCAAGTTGGACGCGCCTCGGCCACGGCACCACGGCTCCAGCGATTTGTTCTGCAGCCAATTCCCCTGCACCATTAACTTGAGCTGCGGATGCGCGGCCAGCGCCCTGCGCCGCACCCACGCCTCGGCGGGTGTGCCGCCCATGGCGACGTTAATGAGGCCCACGGGCACATCCAAATCTGCCAGTAGTTTTTGGCCAAAGAAAAATCCCACGGCCGAAAAAGGCGCGGCACTTTCCGGCGAACACTCGCGCCATTGGCCGCTGCTAAACCGTTCGGGCGTCAGTCGCTCAACCAATTCCGGCGTGTAATCTCCGCTGCTGCCACGGGCAGCACCCACGAAGTTGAACAACCGCAACCGAGCATGTTTCGCTGCCGGAACAGCCGTCTTGGCTGTGGCAGATTGCGAGAGTTTCCATTCCATGTTCGACTGCCCCGCGCACAGCCACACTTCTCCAACGAGGATGTCATCGAGCGTGGTTTTGCCTTCCGGCGTTTCCGCCGTGAGCCGCAATGATAGGCCCTTGGCTTTTAGGGCGGAAAAAGTCGTTTCCCACCGCCCGTCGGCATCAGCGGTGGCGATTTGCTTCTGGGTTCCTAAAGTGACAGTCACTTTTGCCTCGGGCTTGGCCGTGCCCCAAGCGGGAATCGGTTGGCCCTGCTGCAAGACCATGTGACTACCAAAAGCGCGCGCAAAACGCGGCGGCATGTTCACTCCTTTGCGAAGCCGTCGCGAAAGGCGCTGAACAAACTCCGCATACATTTGCTGCGTGGCAAGGTTGGTGTTTTCGTTTGGGTCGATAGCATAGTCGTATAGTTCTCGCACGATGGCTCGGCCGTTTTCAACCCACTCGGTGTATCGCCGACGCTCGGTGCGGATGGAATAACCGATAGCCTTGCCGCGATATTGCCGGGTAAAGGCGGCGGGCTTGTTGCTCGAATGTTTTACCGGCGTGGCGGTGGCGATATCTGC
>DASCOW010000353.1:0-1259 GCA_036012205.1 Verrucomicrobiota bacterium | reverse complement strand
GGGTGACCGCGCGCGAGCTTTACGACCATCGCGAGAATCATTCCGAGGCGACGAACGTCATCGACGACGCGCCGGAGGAACTGGTTGCCGATCTCACCTCGCGCCTGTTGAAGACGCACCCACGCCGTGCGCTGCAAATGATGCCGGCCGTCCACTCCAATCCCAACCGTGGCCGCCTACCCGCTCCCATCAAGTTCGCCAACCGTACCGATTCGGAAATCCTTGTTTACGCCATCTCACCACAGGGCCGCCGCACCCGCCGACCATCGGTAGTGAAACCGGGAGGCACAAAACAAATCAACGCAAGGATCGGCGGCGTATTCGTCGTCGAGAGCCGTGACGGAACGATCCATGAAATTCACTCGCCGGCCTTCCCCGAAAAGACAATCAACATTCAACGACCATGAAACATACCAGCACACTGGCCATCGCGGCGATTCTCCTCGTTGGTTTAGCATCCACCACGATGGCCGCGCCGGAGAGACCCAACGTCATCGTCATCCTTGGCGACGACATGGGGATTGATTCCGTCTCGGCATTCAACCTAAAGATGGGGCTCGAGACACCGGCCATCGACCGCATTGCCGGCGAGGGCATGAGCTTCATGGACGCCCATTCGACCTCGGGCGTGTGTTCGCCCACCCGATACGGGCTGCTGACGGGCCGTTACAATTGGCGCAGCCGGCTTAAGCGCGGCATCGTCGGCCAGTGGCAGAGACCTCTCATCGGCGATAAGCGCCTCACGCTGCCGGAACTGTTCAAGGCCAAGGGCTACGACACCCGCATGATCGGCAAATGGCATCTTGGCTGGCATTGGCCGAAGAAGGGCGGCGGCACCACGGAGAACTTGGCACAGATCGATTTCACAAAACCGATCTCGGGCGGGCCAAACAGTCACGGCTTTGACTATTATTACGGCGACGATGTGCCCAACTGGCCACCGTACGTGTGGCGCGAAAACGAGCGGTTGCTCGGCAACCTCACCGCACAGATGAAACAAGGCGCGATGGTCGGCGTCTCCGCCGGACCGGCGGTGCCGGACTGGGATTTCACCGCCGTGCTGCCCGAGTACGCCAAGCGCTGCGCCCAATATATCCGCAGCCGCAAGGGAAATGAGCAGCCGTTCTTCCTCTACTTCCCCATGCCCTCGCCGCACACACCGATCGCGCCCGGCAAAAGCTTCAAGGGCAAAACCGGCATCAGCGATTACGCCGATTTTCTCGTGGAAACCGACTGGGCTGTCGGGAAACTTTTGAAGG
>DASCOW010000352.1:0-4512 GCA_036012205.1 Verrucomicrobiota bacterium | reverse complement strand
GAGGGTGATGACGCGCTTTTCGCGTAAAATTTCCGGAACGTTGCCCTTGATGACTTCCTGCGCGAGACCTTCGACGATGGCTGTCTTGCCAACGCCGGCCTCGCCTAGCAGCACCGGGTTATTCTTCGTGCGGCGGCAGAGGATCTGGATAACGCGTTCGATCTCGTCGGCTCGGCCGATGACCGGATCCATCTCGCCTTTCTTGGCGATCTCAGTGAGGTCACGGCCGAATGCCTTGAGCGCCGGGGTCTTGACCTGTTTCTTGTTGCCGCCGGATTCCTCCTCCATGCCGGCGGCGACTCCGTCGTCGCTTTCGAAGTTCGGATCCAGTTCTTGCAGGATTTCCTGTCGGCACTGGTCAATGTCGATGTCGAGGTTCTTCAGCACGCGCGCGGCAACGCCTTCGCCTTCGCGCAGCAGGCCCAACAGGATATGCTCGGTGCCCACGTACGTGTGGTGCAGTGCCTTGGCCTCTTTCTTGGAAAGCTCGAGCACTTTTTTGACACGGGGCGTGTAGGGGATGTTGCCGGCCAGTTTCTGATCCGGGCCGGTGCCGACCTGTTTCTCGACCTCGAGTCGCACAGTTTCCAAGTCGAGCCCCATCTTTTGGAGGACATTGACGGCAACGCCCTGGCCAAGGTTGATCAGGCCCAGCAGCAGGTGCTCGGTTCCCACGAAACTGTGGTTGAACCGGTCGGCCTCCTTCCGCGCCAGCGCCAGCACTTGCTGGGCGCGCGGGGTGAAGTTGTTCATTGACTCGTCACTCATAAAATACCTGGCCAGCATGGACGTCCTTTTGGGATTTGTCCAGCTTGGTTATGGCCGTGGATGCGCTTGGCCAAGTGCTTGACTTATTCTCCATTTCCCTTGGTTTTTTCCGGTGTTTCGTTGTTCGGCGTTTTAGGGCGATTCACTTTTATGAGCCGTTCTCTCAGAAGGTTGGCTCGGAGGATATCCCGCTTTTCGGCGGAGAGTTTGCCCGCCCGGGCGTTCTGCAGATGCGCCGGTTGGGTGATGATGAACAGTTCCTCGGTCAGCGCCGGTCGGCTGCCGGGGAATAGGCTCATGTCAATGCCCAGCCGGAAGAGGGACAGCAGATTCATGGTTTCCTTGGAGGAGATGCTGTGGGAGTTAGCTAGGATGCCGTAGGCGCGGCCGATGTGATTGTACACCATCTTGGCCTTGTTTTCGAGGAGTTTGGCACGGGCGTTCTCTTCATGGTCGATGATCTGCAACAGCACCTTGTTTAGCCGCTCGACGATGTCCGACTCCGTCTCGCCGAGGGTCATTTGGTTCGAGACCTGAAAGACGTTTCCCAGCGCCTCGGTGCCTTCGCCGTGCAGGCCGCGCACGGCCAAGCCAAGTTTGTTGACTGCCTGAATGATCTGGTTGATCTGCTCGCTCAAGACCAAGCCGGGCAGATGCAGCATTGCGCTCACGCGGATGCCGGTGCCAAGGTTGGTGGGGCAGGCGGTCAGGTAGCCGCGCCGTTTGCAGAAGGCGAAATCGAGGGAGGACTCCAGCGAGGTGTCGAACTGGTCGATTGCTGTCCAAGCCTTGTCTACCTGCAGTCCGGGCAGCAATGCTTGCATGCGCAGGTGATCCTCCTCGTTGATCATTACACACAGAGCCTCGTTGCGGCTGAGTACCACACCGCTGCCGGCTGACTTCGCGGCGTGCTCACGGCTGATGAAGTGCCGTTCGACGAGGATCTGCTTGTCCAGCGTGGATAAGTCTTCCATGCCGGTGTGAAAAGCATCCCTCATTGGCGCCACCTCCATCACTGTATCGCGAATCTGCCGGAAGGTCTCGACGCGGACCGATTTTTTCGCCCATCCCGGAAACGGTGTGGTGGCGAGGTTACGGGCCAGGCGCACTCGGCTGGAGAGGACGATCTTGTTGGATGGTCCTTCGCGATCGGCTGCCTCTGTCGGCTTGGTCAGGATGTCTTGAATGTTCATCGCTTAGGTCACCTTGGTCTCAGAAAACTCCGACTTAACCCGAGAAATTTCGTCTCGCAAATGTGCCGCCTTTTCGTAGTCCTCCTTGGCCACCGCCTTGTCCAGCCTAGTCTGCAGAGAATGGAGCCGATCCACGTACACTTTCGTCTGCTGCCAGACCGCCGGGGCCTTGCCAGTGTGGCGCGTGCCCTTGTGCATGCTCTTTAGCAGGCTCTCCACTCCTTCCGCGAAATGGTCGTAGCAGTCCGGGCAGCCGAGCCGGCCGGTCTTCTTGAAATCTGCCTGACTGAAGTCGCACTTGGGGCACTTCTCCGTGGTGGAGCCAGACTCCTCCATCTCCTGCGAGGCACCGAGCCCCAGCAACAGGTCAGCCAGCGAGAAACCGGCCGGGTCATCCACGCCCTTGGCTTTTGAGCAGTCCTCGCACAGGTCGATCTTCTTGGTCTTGCCCTCGACCATCTGGGTCAGGTGAACCGTGGCTTCCTTTTCCTTGCAAATATCGCAGAGCATCCGTCTGGAAATTAAATTTGAGTTAATGTCTCCCAAGCAGTGGGAAAAGGCGGTTTTTCCGCACAACAACGCGAAAAACATAGCACAAAACCTGCCATGATAAAAGAAGGAAGCAGGTAAAACACACTCCAAAACCTGACCAAGTGCTCTCTCGACCACTTCGGGAGGGACTTAATCCCCCCGCAATGCTCGATGCCCTCGCCGCGGCCGGTTGGGGACGGCCATTCCTGTCTCGACGCGCACCGCGCGTGGCCAATCGCGGGTCAGCGCCTGGCGATTTGCTCACCGGAGACTTTTGTCAACTCTTGGTACGCCTTGACCACCTTTTTGGTAACCGGCCCCGGCTTGCCGTTGCCGATAGCTCGCTGGTCAATCTTCACCACCGGCACAATTTCCGCGCCAGTGCCGGTGAGGAAACATTCATCCGCGTTGTACAGGTCGTACCGAGTCAGGTTCGGCTCGACAGTGGGGATGCCAAGCCCCGCCACCAGGTCGATCGCCGTGCCGCGGGTGATACCGTGCAGCGCGCCGGACGAGAGCGGCGGCGTAAACATCTGTTCGCCCTTGAAGATGAAAATATTGTCGCCAGTGCACTCCGCCACGTAGCCCTCCGCGTTTAGCATGACCGCCTCCTCGTAGCCGGCGGTGTTCGCCTCGATCTTGGCCAGGATGTTGTTGAGGTAGTTCAGCGACTTGATCGCTGGGTTCACAGCGTTGTGATGGTTACGCGTCGTCGGCACCGTCACGATCTCCATTCCTTTTTTGTATAGGCTTGGCGGGTAGAGCTGGATCTTGCCAGCGATGATGATTACCTGCGGGTTGGAGCAGCGGTTGGGATTCAGGCCTAACGTACCACGGCCGCGTGTCACGACCAGTCGGATGTAGCCGTCGGTGAGTTTGTTGCGGCGGCAGGTCTCGAGCGTAGCCTCCATAAACTCCGCGTGCGACATTGGCAGGTCGAGCATGATCGACTTGGCCGAGTAGAACAGTCGGTCGATGTGCTCCTTGAGCTTGAACACCCGACCGTGGTACGCCCGGATGCCCTCGAACACGCCGTCGCCGTAAAGCAGCCCGTGGTCGAATACTGACAACTTCGCGTTTTGCTCGCTGTAAAATCTGCCGTTGATGTAAACCTTCATTCCCAAAAGCGGCGGGAAACCTACGGGAAACCCGCCCCGCTTGGCAAGGAAGCCCGCTCGCCTCCTGGTTTTGCTTTCAAGCGCTTGGCCAGGCGGCTACCGTTTGCGGCCAATATCCGTGGACACGCCACATCATACGCGCTGCCTGATCGCGATTGTTTTCGTCGATATCGTCGGTTTTCCCAAGCTGACGGAGGGTGACAGGCTCACGGTGCTGGAGCTGTTGGCGACGCAAAAGCAGATTGTTCTGCCGCGGGTATAAGTAGCGCATTGGCGAATTATTTGGCTCTTTTTACGGGTTGCAATCAAGATGGCGAGGGGTATCTTCTCCACGACGTGACGCTGCTGGCACCGCATAGTGTCCGGCTGGTTTGCGCTGCGCTGCTTGGCCTAATTGGGGCCGGATGCCAGACGCTGCAGCAAGTCGATTGGGACGGGCGTATCGGTGAGTTCAGTTACGGGCAGGCCGTGTCGGAACTGGGCAGACCGGCTGGAGAGGTGAAACTCCCGGGCGGCATGCGCCGGGTGGAGTGGATCACAAACTCTGGTGCCTCTGCGGGCCGCGCGCTGGCTGGGGCCGGTTACCAGCAGCGACCGTTGGGTGTGGTGTCGCTGGAGCCGACGGAGATTCATCGGTTGCGGGATCGATTTTTAAGGCTGACATTTGACAGGGCCGGGCGACTGGCCGCTTGGGAAAACGGGACGAAAACAGGTACTAAATAAAATGAAGACAAGAAAAACGAGTGGGTTTACGTTGATCGAGTTGCTGGTGGTGATCGCTATCATCGCCATCCTTGCCGCCCTGCTGCTGCCAGCACTGGCTAAGGCCAAAAATCAGGCTCACCAGAGCATTTGCCTGAACAACTTCAAGCAGCTTGGCATCATGATGCAACTGTACGCAG
>DASCOW010000351.1:0-3696 GCA_036012205.1 Verrucomicrobiota bacterium | reverse complement strand
TGTGGCGAAATTGGATGGTTTACTTGGTTCTTATACGGAACATTCTACGACGGTTCGATGTGTGATTGATTGTTTCGGGCCTACCAATTTTTTACGGATGAACGATTTTGAGGGTCGCATCGATCACGATGCAGGGGGCTCGCCTGAGAGCCAGTTGATTGGTGAGGCGATACAGGAAAACAAAAAACTTACGCTGACGGCGAACCCAATTTCCTATGTTAATAAGGGTGATGCGCCATTTTTGATTATGCATGGGACCAAGGACATGTCTGTCCCTTACAGTCAATCTGAAATGCTTCACAAGGCACTAAATGCGGCCGGTGTGCCGTCGGTCTTTTTGTCGGTGAAAGGCGGAGGCCATGGTGGAAGCGGTGGTGTATTAGTTGAGAGATTTCGCACTTTTTTAGATCACTATTTATGGAATAAAGAGGATGTGGTGTCCGGCGAAAGCATCCCTGTGGAGAAGCTTGGGCGTCGCTGATCCTTTGTCTTGTAGAACAAAACCCCCTTCATAGGGAGGTTCTATGCAAGCGCAAGAAAGCAACTAAATTATCAACTACGTAGCAGTAGTCTATGCAACAAAAAACGCCTTTTTCCATAGAAAGAGGCAAATTATTAAGTTTGTTAGGGACTTGACTCTTGAATTTCTTGGCGACTAGACAGGCGTCCTTGTAACAAATCAAAAGATGGAATTGGTTTAGGCGCTCAATGATTGATTGATCACATTCGGGGTAGAATGAAAGTTTAAGACCCTTTGCGATCCCTTCGAGTTGATCGGTGCGCTCCTTCGCCTTTTTCTTCACCTTTTTCGCATCCCATTGAGTCCATATCCAACCAATAGCTATTATGAAAGCCACCACAGCTAACCCTAGGATGAATTTGTAGTTCATTAGCCATTTCGCCAAGTAATCCCAATGTTCAGCTGTCAGTTTGGATAACTCGATCACTCCCAATCAAGTTTTAGGAAAACTTTTTTGCCGTTGGCGGCTTTGGATTCATCGGCTGCTTGCATGAAGGCATAAATCTCCAATGTCTCGCGAGAGGTAACCGGCGACTTGCTGCTTTTGAAAAACTTGATCACTGCCGCGACGAGCGGCGCGTAGCCGTCGTAACCGCCGACCGGGTGTTCGCCGGTATCGCATTTCGCCGTACCGCCGTAGCCTTTGCCCTCGCGGAAGATACCGATGCGACCGTCTTTCCATGTGCCGGTGACCTCGATTTTTCCATCCTTGGTCGTGCCTCGTTGTACCGAGACACAGCCAGGGCCCATCACGGTGAATAATGACTCAACGCCGTGGATGCCGTACCAAAACAGGTCGGGGTGATGCGGTTCAAGGTGTGCCGGGCTGAAGGTTTCGCAGCGTAGAACCTTGCCGTAGTCGCCGGCGCGGGCGGCCAGGGTGTTTTTGGCAAAGCGTAACGAGGAAGAACTGAACACGGGGATGTTGTACTCCTTGGCTAGTTGGTAAATCTTCACGCAATCTTCGAGTGTCCCGGCCAGGGGTTTGTCGATATAGAGGGGCTTGCCGGCCTTGATAACGTCGATGGCGTGCTTGAGGTGGGGGCGGCCATCAACATTTTCAATCATCACCGCATCGACGTGCTGGCAAAGTTCGTCGACAGTGGGGTAGAGTTTCACGCCCCATTTGTCGGTCAACTCGGCGGTGTATTTCTCGACGCGCGTGTAGCTCGACTCGACGTCGGGGCTGCTATCCTTGACGGCGGCGACCATCCGGGCGCCAGTGATGTGATTTTTGTCGGTCTTGTCGTTTAGGACTCGAGTGAAGGCGGTGACGTGCGAGGTGTCGAGCCCAACCATGCCGATTTTCAGGTCGGCCGCCTGGCTGGATGCGACGAAGGCGGCAGTCATTGCCAACCCAGCAAATCGTGTAGATTTCATCTGCATGAATGTCTGCTCAAGTCCGGCAGAACGCAAGGTAATTAGTGAGCAGTGAGTGGCGTAAATCGAACAGTGCAGCGCTTGGCCAAGCGAAGAAATCCCGAAGAGGCGACACAAACTGCTCACCGTTTAAACGGAGCGGTGGAGTGGTTAAGAACCCACCAGTAGTCATGTGCCTTGCCGCCGATGGAACCGGCGTTGGAGTAGTCGAGTCGCATTCGCTTTTGCACCGGTTCGAGCTTTGGCATGGGATCGCTCCATTTCTTAATCGAGGCGTGGCCGTCGGCGTAGGCGTAGCCGCAGGCGGCGTTGTGGTAGTTGGCTGGGAGGTTCCGCCAGATTTTTGCGTTATACGGGTACAGGACGAAGCCGCCGTTGTTGATGCTGTCCGGGTGTTCGTCAGCGAAGATCCACAGGTCGGACGGCGAAGGATCGATGATGTGAGAGAGGATGTCGTACTTGCGCCATCCGCGTCCGTGAATGCTCGAGACGGTCGAACTCATCGTGGGATCGTAAAGGCCGCCTTCGATGTAGCCGTTCATCGACACGCTCCGCACGCGCGGTAGTTCCTTGCGGCCGATCTTGCAGGTGTATTTGTCGGACGGGCACTTGTATATGCCGGGAGATTTCGTGTACGGGCCGAGCTTGGGGTAGCGCTCGCCCATTTGTTTTCGCGAGCCAATGAGGTAGAGCAGGTTGGTATTGTCGCGGTTGTTCGGCACGAAGGTGAGAAAGCCGTTGAGCCAGCCGCGCGGATCCTGAATGTGCTTGGCGTTGGGCGGCAGGTGATCTTCGGAGTCATCGACGTAAAGCTTCCACGCCACGAGGAGTTGGCGTTGGTTGTTCAGGCAGTAAATGCCGGTGGCATTGTCCTTGGCCTTGGCCAGTGCCGGCAATAGCAGCCCGGCGAGGATCGCGATGATCGCGATCACCACCAGTAACTCGATCAGCGTGAACGCCTTGGCCAAGCGCTGTCGGGGCGGGTTGTTATTTGGCGACGTCAAAACAGATCAAATAATCCTCGCTGCGAATCACCATTCGCTTGTCGGACAGGATGGGAGCAGCCCAGCAGGGATAATGCAACTCCGGAACCTGATGCCGGCCCAGCTCGACCGGCTTCGCGGCGTTGACCTCGAACAGGCCCAGCAGGCCGCCCTCGCCGAGGGCGAACAATTTGCCGTCGGCCATCACGGCGGAGCCGCGTCCGTAAACACCGGGTTGCTTGCTGCCACGTTTTTGCCAGCGCTCGTCACGGCTCCACTTGACTTCGCCGCTCTCCAACTCGACACATCGGAAAAATGCGTCCGGCTCGTTGCGTCCGCTGAAGGCGTATAGGTGTCCGTCGTGCAGGATCGGTGTCGTCCAGTGAATGCTCAGCGCCGGGTCGAGCCGCCGGTTTTTTTTGCGGCGTTCATTCGTGCTCCAGATTTCGGTGAACGATTTACCGTCCTTCGCCACGTTGAGCAGGAACGAGCCGACGCCGTAATAGGCTGCCGAGCAGAAAACCTGGTTCCCAACTACGACCGGGTTGGCGGCGTTTACCGAGTCATTGACACGCGAACGGAACCAGTGGCTGAAGTTCACCCTGCCGGTTAGCGGTTCCATCGAAACGAGGCCCTGTCGTGTGAGGCAAAACAGCGTGCGCCTGCCGTGGATGGTGGCGAGTGTCGGTGTGGAGTAGCTGGCGAGTTTCTCGATGCCACGCCAGCGAACGAGCGGTTCGCCTGGCCAACCGATGGACGGTTTGCCCTGCCATGTGTCGCGGCCGGCGCTCTGCCAGACGGTCTTCCCGGTGT
>DASCOW010000350.1:0-2938 GCA_036012205.1 Verrucomicrobiota bacterium | reverse complement strand
TCGCCCTCGATGAGCGTGCCCAGTTTTTTACTCGCGCCCAGTTCCTTGAGCAGCGCCACCACTGCCACGGGATCAGTGGCGCTGACCACGGCTCCGAACAACATCGCGAGGTACAGGCCCAAATCCCCGGTGCTGACTTTCCATTCGGCCAAGCCCCAGCCAAGTGAGTAGATGGCCATGACGCACCCGCCGGTCATGACGGTCGCCGTCACGATACCCGGTCCTGCCATGTAAAATGCGTTCCAAAATGATTTCTTGAACACGTGCACATCCAGCGCGTACGCCGCCTCGAAAATTAGGATCGGCAGGAACACATAAAGGATGAGGTGCGGATCGAGGTTGGCGCCCCACTCAACAGAGCCGCGCAACGCATCGAACAGCTTGGCCAGAAAACCGTCATGCCCCGCGCCGTGCCCGGCACCGTGCGCGTCGCCCACGTGCGCGCCTCGGAAGGCGAAGCCAAGTCCCAGCCCGATCAGCATCAGCACCACCGTAAACGGCAGGGGAACCTTGTGCAGAAAATGTCGCGCGGCGGCGCCAATGATCAGCGCGAGGATCAGGAAAAACAGACCGTACAGATAGCCGTGGTCTCCGCCGGAAGCCAGAATGGGGGTGATTAGGGTTGATGGGTTCATCGGAAAGAACTTGGCGGTACAGCACGCAGCCTGTTATGGCAAGTGCATTTTGGCGGGAATGGCGGGCGCTTGGACAGCGGGAGGAGTGTTTCAGGCGGTGATGCCCTGGGCCTTTGCCAGGCCGGAAAACACTCCTGCCTGCACCATCAATTCATCAAACGTGCCTCCTTCAACGATCGTGCCCTGTGACATGACGATGATCCGGTTCATTGAGCGCAGCGTGGAGAGGCGGTGCGCCACGCAGAGCACGGTGCGGTTTTTGCTTAGCCGGTCGATGGCCGTCTGCACTTCGCCTTCTGCCTTGGAGTCAAGTGCGGCAGTGGCCTCGTCCAGCACGAGGATCGGCGCGTTGCGAACGAACGCCCGTGCGATGGCCAGACGCTGTCGCTGTCCACCGGAGAGCGTCACGCCGCGCTCGCCGATGCGGGTGTCGTACCCGTCGGGCAACGTTTTTATGAACTCGTGCGCGTGCGCGTTTCGCGCCGCCGCCTCGACCTGCTCGCGGGAACAGCCTGCTTGGCCCAGCGCGATGTTTTCCGCTACCGTCAGGTCGAACAATACGATCTCCTGGCTGACGAGTGCCATCTGCTCGCGGAATTCCTTGATGTTCAAATCGCGCAGGTCGTGTCCATCCAGTTTGACGGCACCCGAGTCGGGGTCGTGAAACCGGAACAGCAGGTTGATGAGTGTGCTTTTGCCAGAACCGCTCTCACCGACGATGCCCAGCTTGGTGCCTTTTGGGATGGAGAGATCTAGCCCGATCAACACCGGCTCATCCTCATACGCGAACGAGATGCCATCAAACTCGATGCCCCGCTCCAATCCAGTCACCGCCTTGGCCTCTGGGTGCTCGAGAATGTCCGGCTTTTCGTCGAGGACATCCATCAACCGCTGGGCACCAACGCTGGCTTCCTCAATACGCACGTGCAACCGAGCCAGTTTGCGGATGGGCGTGTAAAACATGATGACCCCGGTGAAAAACACCACCAAGTCCGGCATGCTGCGCTCAGTGTGAACGACATACAGGATCAGCGCGCCGATGCCGATCATCGATACGGTCTCGACCAACGGCCCGACAATCTCGCGGGAGCGCACAGTCTTCATCGTCTGCTTGATTAGTTGCCGGGACAACTCCCTGAAACGATCCACGCGCGCGTTTTCCAGCCCGAACGCCTTGATGACTCGCATGCCGGAAAACATCTCCACCGCGAGGCTGGACTGGTCGATATTGGCGGCAACCCGCTTGCCCGTCGCTCGGCGTGCCTTTTTTCCGAAGTGGACGATGGGGGCAACGCAGACGGGGAACAGAACCAGCATGCCAAGGGTCAACTGCCAGTCGATCAGACAAAGGCCGGTGAAAACACTGATAATGGCCACCGGCTCCGACACAAGGTTGCTCACCCCGGAGGCCAGGCAGGTCTGCAGCAACAGCGCGTCGCCGTTTATCCGCGTGATGAGGTCGCCGGTGGTTGAACGGTTGAAGAAGGGAATGGACAGCCGGCTCAGGTTCCGGAAAACCGTGACGCGCAGGTCGTTGATTACGCGTTCGCTGGCCCAGGCCAGGCAGTAGGCTGTGAGATATTTTGTGCTGCCACGGAAGCCAACCAATATTGGGAAAACCAGCAGCCCGCCGATGATCTGCAGTAGCGTCAACGGGTCGCCCATCTGTGGCAGCCAGGGATCGAGTACCTCGAGGATGCTAGATTGAATTGAGGCAGTGCTCTCGACGAACCAGTTATCAGTGGCCCCGGAAGGGGGACTCGTCGGGACTGTGATGGCGTCCGGCTGTACGAGACGGTCGAGCATGGTCTTGGTCACCCACAGCACCAGTCCGTTCGATGCTCCGAAGAGCACTCCAAAAAAAACGCCGGCCACAATGCGGCTCCAGTACGGTTTTACATAGGGCGCCACGAAGGCGAAGATTTGCCTTATTTTGTGCATGTCGCGATTCCGGTCGCGAGTTTAGTGCCCACGTTGGGCGGCAACGGATTACTTGCCCAGTGCCAGCCGACTGGCCAACCGCTCGGGCAGGCCGGCCTCCAAAATTTTGGCCTGAGTTTTTTTCAAATCATACTCCAGCCGGCGCAACTCAATCGTCCCGGCATCGAGATCGTAGATGACGTACCCCGCGCGGGGATCCCCGTCTCGTGGCTGACCCACGCTACCGACATTGACGAAATATTTCTTTCCCTTCTCGACTGTTAACTTGTCGTACTTGCCGCCGGTGACGGAGTTCTGCTCACGTACGAATGCCAACGGCACATGAGTGTGGCCGAAGAAGCAGACACCCGTGTTTTGGTAGG
>DASCOW010000349.1:0-2951 GCA_036012205.1 Verrucomicrobiota bacterium | reverse complement strand
CTTGGCTAATGGTGTTGGGCTGCCCGCTTCGCCGTTCACCACAGGTGGAGTGAAGTAACTGTAGACTTGGCCAAGCGCTTGGCCACAACCAATGGGCGCAACAATAAGACATTTCAACAGGGTCGCCACATCCACCTGTGTGGCCCTGGTTCTTTTTGTCATCAAGCCACTTGGCCAGGCAGATCAATACTTCGAGCCGGATTTCAAAATTCACAGCGGCAAAAACCAGCGATTGCCCAAGCTCAAGGCGGCATTGCCGAAGCATATCCAAGTATTCGGACTATATATCCAAGCGACTGACCGCGTGCCGGGCACAAAGCTGCTGCACGCTGCTGACATCACTGCTGATTTCCTCGACAATGATCGCGATGGCAAGCCGGACAATCCAAAAGTAAACGACGAGCTCTGGAACGAGCGATCGGCGATTGTCATGGGTTACGATGAACGCGAACTCGAACGGCTCCACGACCGTTACGGCGAGATGTTCGACAACTACGCTCTGCAGGGTCTGTTCGCCACTGAGACGCTGCCAGCGGCCGGGCCGCACAACCCCAAGTCATCTGCGTTTGACGCTTCGATTGAGGAGATCCTGCACATCGTCACCTCGGTCGGCTACGCGGGTGCTTACCCAAAAGTGTTCGGTGAGCGGCGTAGTTCCGAGCTTGCCAAAGCAATGGACGTCGCGCGCGGGGGGTACTTTCGCACCGTGCCGAGCCGCTATACCGCCGGGGCCTGGTACTCCTACGATGACCAAACCTGCGACTATGGTTGTCAGGTCACAGAGTATATTTACTGGGCGCTTACCAGCCTTCTCGACGGACAGAATTTCAAAAATCGTGGACGAGATATCGGGCACGAATGGAAACTGAACACACCTGAAAAACTGCGCGCCAAGGACAAGTCGGTCGTCAAAATTCTCACCGATCCAAAGTATAAGCTCCCCACCCGGCTCCCCGATGCAAAGTACCGGCAAAAGCGCAAACAGGCAGGGATCCAACTCAACATTATTTCGGACGAAAACAGGTTCGCGCTGAACACCGAGTTGCCGGCCGGCTCGACGGCCATCGTCGAGAAAACCAACGATCTCCTTACCTGGGGCTTGGCTATGCGTGTTCCAGACGAGACTGTACTGCTGGATTCCCCCCTCGAAGCCAGGCTTGGCCAAGTGCGATTCTTCCGGATTCGCTTCGATGATTAGCCGCTGATCCCGATGCGGCTGTTCGACGCGCACAACCATTTTCAGGATGCCCGGTTTGGCGGCGAACAGGAGGACTTGATCTCCGATTGCGTCTCGGTTGGCTTGTCCAAAATGGTCGTCAACGGCACTCGCGAAAGCGACTGGCCCGCTATCGTGGACTTGGCCAGGCGCCACGATTGCGTGCTGCCGAGTTTCGGGCTGCACCCGTGGTTCGTTCATGAGCGGTCGCCGAATTGGCTGGCCAAGCTCGAGCAGCAACTTGACGCTTGGCCAGGCGCAGTCGGCGAGATCGGCCTCGATCGCAGGAAGCCCAGTTTGGCCTACGACGGGCAGGAGGAAGTATTCATCTCCCAACTGCGGTTGGCTGCCGAGCACGATCTCCCCGCGAGCATTCACTGCATCAAGACTTGGGGGCGGTTGAATGAACTGCTCTGCGTCGGTCCATTGCCTAAGCGTGGATTCTTGCTGCATAGCTACAGTGGCCCGGCGGAGATGGTCGAGCCGTTGGCTAAGCTTGGGGCGTACTTCAGTTTCCCTGGGGCCTTTATGCAGGAACGCAAAACACGTCAACGCGATGCTTTCCGCCAGGTACCGGTAGATCGCCTGCTCATTGAGACCGATGCCCCGGAACAGGTACTGCCGGAAGACCGCGTCACCCACCCGCTTGGCCAGGCGGTCAACCATCCGGCCAACATCGCTGCTGTGTACGAGGCGGCCATTGAGGCTCTTGGCCACCCACACGAAGATTTAGTCAAGCGCGTGGAGGAAAACTTCGTCCGATTGTTTGGCGGTTAATCGGCGGGTTCGTGGGAGACCAGATCGCGGGCTTTTTGGATCAGGCGCCAGTCGTCGATGATGTTGCCGAACTTGAAATTCGGCAGGCCGCTTTGCGCTTGGCCCAGTAGTTCGCCCGGGCCGCGCTGGCGCAGATCTTCCTCTGCCAGCGCAAAGCCGTCGCCTCCTTTCTCCATCACCTCGAGTCGTTGCCGTCCTTCGTCCGTGGTCTTGTCAGCAACGAGGATGCAGTGTGACTCGTGTGTGCCTCGTCCGATTCGCCCGCGCAGTTGGTGTAGTTGAGCAAGGCCAAACCGGTCAGCATTTTCAATGAGCATGATCGTTGCGTTGGGGATGTCAACGCCGACTTCGATCACGCTCGTTGCCAGCAGTGCCTTGGTTTTTCCAGCGAGAAAAGCGGCGACGACCTGCTCTTTGTCGGTGGACTTCAGCCGTCCGTGAAGCAGGTCGACGGCGTGTGGCGTGAGTTGCTTGCGGACGTTCTCGAGTTCCTGGTTGACTGCCTTGAGACCACCGCCACCTTCGTCATCGACGCGCGGATAAACGATGTATGCCTGTCGTCCTTCGGCCAGTTTTTCGCGGATGAACTTCCATACCTTGGGCAGGTCCTCCGGCGTGCGGATATGGGTGCGCACTTGGCCGCGGCCCGGGGGCAGTTCGTCGATCAGCGAGATATCGAGATCGCCGTAAACCGTCAGGCCAAGCGTGCGCGGGATCGGCGTGGCGGTCATCACGAGCACGTGCGGGTACTGCCCTTTGCGGACAAGTTTCTTTCTTTGTTCGACGCCAAACTTGTGCTGTTCATCGATGATTGCGAGCCCGATGTTCTCAAGCGCGAACTTGTCTTCGACGAGTGCGTGGGTGCCGATGACGAGTGGTGGCAGTTCGCTGTTTTCCATGTTTAACTCGGCTTGGTCGGGATCGCCCATTGTTTTTTTAGCGCCGGTGTGCAGATGCA
>DASCOW010000348.1:0-13204 GCA_036012205.1 Verrucomicrobiota bacterium | reverse complement strand
TTGCTTGGCGATGACGTGCTGGCGTTGCCGGCCACCGAGAGCACGAGTGGGCTGGGTCTCAACAACAGTGGGGACACAATTACGCTGCGAAACGCCGAAGGACACGTCATCGACCGCATCCAGTTCGGCAAGCCAACCGGCAAAGGCTCAATGACGCGGCATCCCGGCTTGAACGGGGCGTTCGCGGATCACAGCACGGTGGCCGGGCCGGTCGTCTCCGCCGGCACTTGGCCAAGCGGCTCGCCGTTCACGGAAGATCCGGCAGTGGGCATACCGGAGATCAAAATCACAGCAAGCCTGACCAACGGCGACATCATCCTAAACTGGGAGGCTAACCCAGCGGCGAGTTACACCGTGATGGCAAGCGGCTCGGTGGTGGGGCCGTACGAGCCTGCGGCTGAGGCGCTGAAATTCGACGGCGGCGCGGGCACATACAGCGTCCAAGCCAACCAGGCAGCGCAGTTCTTCACCATCGAAGCCAAGTAACTCATCGTGAGATTGCACAAGTTTTTTATCGCGGCGGTAGCCGTTGGCTTGGCTTGGTCGCTAGGCCAGGCGCTGGCGCAGCAGACGTTCCGCGTTGCGACATACAACGTGGAGAATTATATTCTCGAGCCGATCCAAAACCGGCCGCTCAAGAAACCGTATGCGCAGGCGAAAATAGTCGAGAGCATCCTCGCGGCCAGGCCGGACGTGATCGCGTTGCAGGAGATGGGCAAAAAAACAGCGCTGGCCAAGCTGCAGGCTGCGCTCAAGGCCAAGGGGCTCGATCTGCCGCACGCGGAGCATTTGTCGGCGTTCGATCCGGCGATTCATGTTGCGTATCTGAGCCGGTTTCCGTTTAAGGGAATCACGCGGCACGACAACGAGAGTTACCTGCTCAATGGCCGACGGTTGCATGTAAGCCGCGGATTTGCCGAGGTGGAGTTCGCGCTGGGCCGCTACTCGTTTTCGCTGATCACTGCGCACCTGAAATCGAAACGCGAGGTGGCCGTGGCAGACGAGGCGGAGATGCGCCTGCAGGAGGCATTAAGGCTGCGGCGGATTGTCGACGCCAAGCTCAAAGCGAACCCAGAGGTGAACTTCGCTGTGCTCGGCGACTTCAACGACTATTACAACTCCAAGCCGGTGAAGGCGCTCGTCGGCCGGGGCAAGTCGCAGCTCATCGACGCGCGCCCCGGCGAGCGCAACGGCGACACCGGCCCGAACCTCATCAACGCGAAATGGTTCCCACGCAACGTGTCGTGGACCCATTTTTACGGTGTCGAAGACGTGTACAGCCGGATTGATTTCATCCTGCTCAGCCCCGGCATGGCCAAGGAATTGAATCGCGGCAATTCGTGGATCCCGGTCGTGGCCAATTGGGGCCACGGCTCGGATCATCGCCCCGTGGTGACAACCTTCGTGGCCAGGGACAAATAGGTCAGTCGCTTTTCTTCGCGGTTGAAATCGCTTGGCGCCCTCGTATAGTGCGCGTCCCTCGCGGGATGGCATGAGCGATTCCTCCCAATCCAAACCGATGATCAACTCTAACGGTCCGGGGGCATGCGGCTGCTTGCTGCCTGCAGCACCGACCTCCGCAACTAGACCTGCCCGATCCAGTGATGAGGGACGAAACTGACGCACAACCCGATTTGCTCCCGGCGTTGGCCCGGGTGGTCCGCGGCACGTCAATGCTGTTTTGGGGGCTGCCGGTTGCAATGGTGGTCAGCATCATGTCCACCCTCTCAAACTGGACCGACGCCGCTTGGCCAATGGGCATGCTGCTCCCGCCTGTGGCGTTCGGAATGCTGTGGTGCGGACTGTGGCTGCTGGGTGCATTCCAACCGCAGGAACGCGTCTGGCAGGCCGCGCTTGGCCAGGCGAAACTCATGGGCCTGTTCACCCTTGGCCTGTCGCCATTCCTTCACTGGCATCATCGAGTGCCCGACGTGCTGTACTTTGCCAACGCCGTCTGGCTGTTGGCGCTCGTGTTTGTATTATACCTGATATCGCTCAACAAAATGTTGGCCCGTCTTGCCGCCATGCTGCCGGACGAGACGCTTCGGGTGGAGTCGCAACTTTTCTCCCGCATGAATCGCATGTTGCTGGCGATGACGCCGATCGGCTTCGGTGTCATGTACCTGATGTCGCTCATCAACAAGCCACCCGAGCTGCTCTTTCAGATCGTGGCACTGGCGGCTGAGTTCCGGCCGTGGCTATTCATGGCCTTCGTGCTCATCCCGCTCTCGATGACCATGTCGCTCCTCTGGAAAACCAAGGAGTCCATCCTCGCCAGCGTCTTCACCCCGAGGCAGTGACCTTGGCTAGGCGGCTTTTTTAACCGCGAATAAAAGCGAAGCAACGCAAACGAAACCGGGCAGTTCCTTCTCCCTCAGAGAGAGGGTGGCCCGGTGCGGGTGAACGGAGAGTTTCAAATCCCAGTTTCAAGGAGCGGGGATTACTAAAATCGCGGCAGCCCAATGCCGCTTGACCAAGCGACGACAGATAGCTTGAAACTGAAAGCGGACGAATCTACGTTCTCTGACTTCAACGCATGAAAATAAAAGTCCTCTTCACGATCATATTTGCGCTGGCCGCCTCAACCCTCTCCGCCGGGGACGCTCGCTGGTGGAAAGGCAACCTGCACACTCACTCACTCTGGAGCGACGGCGACGACTATCCCGAGATGATCGCCGACTGGTACCGCAGCAACGGCTACCACTTTCTTGGCATTTCCGATCACAATGTGCTGGCTGAGAGTGAGCGTTGGATTCACCGCGAGAAAAACGCCGGCGGCCAACGGGCATTCGATAAATATCTTAAACACTTTGGCGATGAGTGGGTTGAGCACAAAGTCGTCAAGGGTGTCCCGCAAGTCCGGCTCAAGACGTTTGCCGAGTACAAGGCAAAGATAGCTGTGCCGGGGAGCTTCCTGCTAATGCAAAGCGAGGAATTATCCGACCAGTTTCAGGGAAAACCGATTCACATCAACGTCACCAACATCAAGAAACAGATCCCGCCCCAGGGCGGAGCAGGCGTGGCGGCGACAATGCAGAAAAACATCGACGCCGTACTGGCGCAGCGCAAGGCCACCGGCCAGCCGATGTTCCCGCACATCAACCACCCAAACTTTGGCTGGGCGATCCAGCCGGCTGACATGATCCAACTGCGAGGCGAACAGTTTTTTGAGGTGTACAATGGCCACCCGGCCGTCAACAACTACGGCGACAAGGAGCACTTAAGCACCGGGCAGATTTGGGACGTGATCAATGCCTACCGGCTTGGTGTCCACAAGCTGCCGTTGTTGTTAGGCCTGGGGACCGACGACGCTCACAACTACCACGATCTCGCGGTTGGCCAGAGCAACACCGGCCGCGGCTGGGTGATGGTTCGCGCCGAGTCGCTCACTGCCGAGTCGCTCATTGCGGCGATGGAGCGTGGTGACTTTTATGCCTCAAGCGGCGTGACCGTGGACGCCATACATCTGGCCAAGGGCAAATACAGCTTTCGCATCCAGCCGGAGGCGGGAGTGACGTACACCACGTGGTTCGTGGGCACCCGAAAGAATTTCAAAAGCAGCTCTGACTTGGCCAAGCGCAACTCACTCAAGCCAGCCCAAGCCGGCATCGGAGAAATTCTCGGCCAATCGAAGTCGCTCGAGCCAAGCTACACCTTCAAGGGTGACGAACTGTACATCCGTGCCGAGATCGTGGCGTCAAAAAAGAAAGCCAACCCCTACGCCGCCGGTGAGCACGAGCGCGCCTGGCTCCAACCGGTTCGCTCGGGTAAATAATTTTCTTTGATGAACTTGAAACGACTCCTTTTTTGCCTGTCCCTTGGTTTGGTGGTGGAGAGTGGTTTTGCGGCGGGGGATGCTCCGGCGGATTATCAGCCGGAAGCTTGGCGGCTAACTCAGACGGCGACGAACAGTGTGTTTGGGTTTTCGCGCTTGGCCACGATGTGCGACACGTTTGGGCCGCGCTTTACTGGCTCTACCAATCTTGAGTCAGCCATCGATTGGTGTCTCGCTGAGATGAAATTAGACGGCTTCCAAAACGTTCGGGGAGAGGAGGTCACGGTGCCGCGCTGGGTTCGTGGCAACGAATCGGCCGAGTTGCTTTTGCCGCGTCGCCGCGTACTGCCAATGCTGGGATTGGGCGGGAGTGTCGGCACGCCGGCTGAGGGGATTATTGCGGACGTGCTGGTAGTCACCGGCTTTGATGATCTCAAGCAACGCGCCGCTGAGGCCAAAGGAAAAATCGTGCTCTTCAACGTCCCGTTCACCGAGTATCGCGAGACGGTGATCGTCCGCACACAAGGCGCAATTCACGCGGCGCAGGCTGGTGCGGTGGCGAGTTTGATACGTTCCGTCGGGCCGTTCTCGATGCAGACGCCCCACACCGGCGGTATGTCGTACGCCGATGGTATAAAAAAAATTCCGCATGTCGCGCTCTCGCTCGAGGATGCCAACATGCTTTCACGCATGGCGATCCGCGGTGAGCCGATCCGCGTGCGACTCAAGATGGAGGCACGCACGCTGGTCGACGGCGTTTCGCGGAACGTCATCGCTGAGATTCCCGGCACGGAGAAGCCGGAGGAGATCGTCATCGTCAGCGGCCACATCGACTCGTGGGACGTTGGCCAAGGGGCGATGGATGATGGCGGCGGCTGCCTTGCCGCGTGGGAGGCGGCGCGGTTGATACTCAAGCTTGGACTGCGACCAAGGCGCACTGTGCGAGTGGTGCTATGGACGAACGAGGAGAACGGCATGCGCGGTGCGAGGCAATATGCCAAGCGGCACAAGGCGGCCTTGGCCAAGCACACGCTCGCGATAGAGTCGGATGCTGGGGTGTTCCAGCCGACCGGCTTTGGTTTCCTCGGCAGCGGTCGGGGGATGGAGATCATCCAGGGAGTCGCCAAACTACTCGATCCGATCGGCGCCGCCGGCATCGCCAAAGGCTGCCGAGGCGCGGATGTGCTCAAGCTGGTGAGCGGCGGCGTGCCGGTGATGCATCTCGAAGTGGATCGCGAGAAGTATTTTTGGTTTCACCACACCGATGCCGACACAATCGACAAGCTCGATTTGGGGGAGTTCAACAGCTGCGTCGCCGCCATGGCTGTGATGGCCTACGTTATCGCCGACTTGCCGGAAACGCTGCCGCGCTGAATTATTTAGATGTTGCAACTTTGAG
This sequence comes from Verrucomicrobiota bacterium, assembly GCA_036012205.1. Taxonomy (GTDB): domain Bacteria; phylum Verrucomicrobiota; class Verrucomicrobiia; order Limisphaerales; family UBA1096; genus UBA1096. The sequence goes on along the minus strand of DASCOW010000348.1, from coordinate 8,030 downwards.
ACACAACAACACGGTATTTGAATATTTAGTCGTGCAGGGACGTAGTTCGTGCATTAATTTACCGGAGAGTCTATGGCGGTTATTTTCAGAAAACTGAGTTGTTTGTTGGTGGCTTTTGGCATTGGCCAAGTGCTTGGCCAAGAGGAGGTTGCACAGGACATTCAGCCGTTGCTCAAGAAGTATTGCTACAAGTGCCACGGCAACAAGCGGACAAAGGCGGATGTGAACTTGGAGGCGCTCGGTAGCAAGCCAGATTTTATTCGCAAAGGGAACACGTGGGAGAAAGTCAGCAGAATGTTGCGGCAGCTGGAAATGCCGCCGGAGGAAAAGATACAACCCTCGGACAACGAGCGCCTTTTTCTGGTTGAATTTATAGATGCAGAGCTGGCCAAGTTCGACTGCTCGGACCCGGCCGTGCCGGTGAACCCCGGTCGTGTCACGCTGCGCCGCCTCAACCGAAGCGAATATAACAACACCGTCCGTGACCTGTTCGGGGTGGACTATCGACCGGCGGCGGACTTCCCCAACGACGAAGTCGGCTACGGCTTTGACAACATCGGCGATGTGCTCTCTCTCTCTCCGATTCTGATGGAGAAATATCTACGCGCGGCCGAGCAGATCACTGCCAAGGCGATCCGAACCGACATTCCGCCGTACCCGCCCGAGCAGCGCATTCGCGCAAAAAGGTGGGGTACGAGGAATGACAGCCAGGCGGTGCGACTCGAGAATGACGATTACTGGGGCATGTGGCGCAATGGCAGCATTGACATTCGTTATCCGTTCAAGACCGGCGGCGAATATGTGTTGCGCATCAACGCCTACGCAACACTTGCCGGGCCGGAGCCGCCGAAGATGGAGGTTCGGCTCGACAATAAACCGGTGAGAGTGTTTGAGGTGAAAGTGATCAAGGATGAGCGGCGTGACTTCATCGTGAAACTCAAACCGGGGAAGGGCGTTCACAAAATCTCCATCGCCTACCTCAACAATTACGTGAACGACGACTCGCCCGACCCGGCGCTGCGCGGTGACCGAAATTTGTTCGTAAAAAGTACAACAGTGATCGGCCCGCTCGACGCGCCGCAGCCGAAGCTGCCAGAGTCGCACCGGCGCGTGATTGTGCGGCAGGCCAAGCCGGGCGAGGAGCGCCAGGTCGCTCGCGAGTCGCTAGCGCAGTTTGCCGAAAAAGCTTACCGAAGGCCAGTTGCCGAAAAGGAAGTTAACCGCCTGCTATCGTTTGTGGACATGGTGATGGCCGATGGTGGCACGCTGGAGGAGGGCATGCAGCTGGCCACGCAGGCGATCCTCGTTTCGCCCCATTTCCTGTTCCGCTGGGAGCTGGATACTCGCCCGGTGAAGGACGAGCCCAACCGGTTGCTCAACGACTGGGAGTTGGCTTCGCGTCTCTCTTATTTTCTTTGGAGCAGTATGCCGGACGCCGAGTTGTTCCGCTTGGCCAAGCGGGGTGAGCTGATCCAGCCGGACGTGTTGGCGGCGCAGGTTCGCCGCATGGTGGCTGATCCGCGCTCAAGAGCTATGGTGGAGAACTTCGCCGGCCAATGGCTGCAAACCCGCAACCTCGAGGGAGTCACGCCGGATCCTCTCATTTTTCCGTCATTCGACGACGATCTTAGGACGGCGATGAAGAGGGAAACAGAGCTGTTTTTTGAGGCTGTGATGAAAGAGGACCGCAGCGTTGTGGAGCTGATAGATGCCGACTTCACCTATCTCAACGGGCGTTTGGCCAGGCATTACGGCATCGATGGAGTCAGCGGTTCGAAATTCCAGCGGGTGAGCTTGGGCAAGGGCAGCGGACGAGGCGGCATCCTGACGCATGCGAGCATCCTGACGATCACCTCAAACCCCACGCGCACCTCGCCGGTCAGCCGTGGCAAATGGATCCTAGAGCAGATTCTCGGCACCCCGCCGCCGCCGCCGCCAGCTGACGTTGAGTTGTTGAGCGAGGACGAACAATCCGTCCAATCCGGTTCGATGCGCCAGCGGTTTGAGCAGCACCGCGCCAAGCCGGAGTGCGCCACATGCCACGAGAAGATGGATCCGATCGGATTCGCTTTTGAGCACTACAACGCGATTGGCGCATGGCGTGACATGGACGGCAAATTTCCGATCGATTCCACTGGCGAACTGCCGACCGGCGAGAAAATTGACGGCGCAGATGGATTGAAAAAAGTACTGAAATCAAAGGAGACTTTCATTCGCGCCTTGTGCGCGAAGATGCTAACTTATGCCCTCGGACGCGGCTTGGAGTATTACGACAAGTGCGCGATCGAGGAAGTATGCAACGGTTTGATGAGCAACGACTACCGGTTTTCAGCGCTGTTGAACGGCGTCGTGAACAGCAAGCCGTTCCTGATGAGCAATACAAAAACGGAGAACGATGAGTAACCATAAACACCTCCACAGGCGCACGTTCCTCAAAGGCCTCGGCGCGGCGGTATCGTTGCCGCTGTTTGAGAGCATGATGCCAGTTCGCGTCTTGGCCGCCACCCGGCCGCCGATACGCATGGCGTTCTTGTTCGTACCCAACGGCGTCCATATGCAGGAGTGGAAACCAGCCGTCACCGGCGCCTACTACGATCTGCCGCGCATCCTCAAACCGCTTTCGCCCGTAAAGCGCGACCTCTGCATCCTTAGTGGCCTGACGCAGGACAAGGGTCGTGCAAACGGCGACGGCCCCGGCGACCACGCCCGCAGTGCCGGGGTGTTCCTGACCGGCGTGCAGCCGCTCAAGAGCGAAGGCTCGGAGATTCGTGCGGGAGTTTCCGTTGACCAATTCGCCGCGCAAAAGCTTGGTCGCCAGACGCGCTTCGCCTCGCTGGAGCTGGGCACAGAGCGCGGCCGGCAGTCAGGCAAGTGCGACTCTGGCTACAGTTGCGCCTACTCGAACAACGTTTCATGGCGCGACGGCACCACGCCGATGGCCAAGGAGACCAACCCGCGCCTGGTTTTCGAGCGGCTCTTTGGCAACAACAACGAGAGCGAGCGCAGCGAGAGCTTGGCCAAGCGCCAGCGCTACCGGAAAAGTCTACTCGACTTCGTCCTTGAGGACGCCCGGGCATTGACTAAAAAAGTCACCGGCAACGACCGGCAAAAGCTCGACGAATACCTGACCGCCGTTCGGGAGATTGAGCAGCGCATCGAGCGCGCCGAAGACGGCAACGCCCTGCAGCCGGACGTGCTGGCCGGGCTGAACAAACCGGAAGGCGTGCCCGACAGCTACGAGGAGCATATTCGGCTGATGGGAGACATGATGATTCTGGCGTTCCAGACCGACGTCACCCGAATCTCGACCTTCATGCTGGCTAATGCCGGCTCGAACCGCAGCTACCGGCCTATTGGCGTGAACGAGGGGCACCACTCCCTTTCACACCACCAGAACAACCGCGACAAGCTGGACAAGATCAGCAGGATCAACACCTTCCATGTCGAGCAGCTTTCGTACATCTTGCAGAAGATGAAGTCGATTCCCGATGGTGGCGGCTCGTTGCTTGACAACTGCATGATCGTTTACGGCAGCGGTATCAGCGACGGCAACCGACATAACAATGAAAACCTGCCTGTTATTTTAGCAGGCCGCGGCGGCGGATGGGTTCGCCCGGGCCGGCACATCCAGTACTCCGGCGACACGCCGCTGAACAACCTCTTTGTCACGATGCTAAATCAGGCCGGAGCGACGACCGATTCGTTCAACGACAGCACCGGCCAGCTGCCTTTCCTGACGTGAGCCTGCGCTGCCGCCGGGATAATCGAAAATGAAAGCACGCAACACATTCTTCCTGCTGGCGATCGGGGCGATGGCAGTCGCCGTCGGGCAGGTGTTTGCCGCCGATGTGGGGGAGTTGATCAACGACTTGACCGACGGGAACAAATTCACCCGGCGCGAGGCGGCCCGTTCGCTGGCGCTGCTCGGCCCAGAGGCCAAGCCGGCGGTGCCGGCGCTGGTCGATGCACTTGATGACGATCAGGATCAGGTTTTGTTTTGGGCCGCCACCGCACTGTCCAATCTCGGCCCGGACGCCCACGAAGCCACGTCAGAATTGATCAAGCGATTCAGCAACCAGGGCGGGCGTCGCTACAAGGATCAAGCGCGCCTTCGAGTGGCCACCGCGTTGGCCCGGATTGGCGCCCCTGCCGTACCGCAGCTGATCAAGGCGCTTGGCGACGATAGCCGCGCCGTCCGCAGTGGAGCCGCACGGGTGCTCGGCAACATGGGCCCAACCGCCCGCGAGGCAGTTCCCGCCTTGGCCAGCCTGTTGGCTGACAAGGAGGCTTACATCGGCGAGACTGCCGGGGCCGCACTGGGCAAGATTGGCTTGGCGGCGCATCCGCAAGTGCTGGCTGCACTTGGCTCGGATGACGAAAATATCAGAGCCGCCGCCGCCGTGGCCATCGGGTGGATGAGTGAACCGACTGATGCGGCCAAGCGCTTGGCCAAACTGCTCGAGGCCGGCCAGCCCGACCGAGTCACTGCAAACGGACTTGAGGCGTTCAACCGAGTTGGGCTGCCCGGCGAACAGTTGTTGCCGCTGCTTTTGCCGGCGCTTGAGCATGACAACGAGCGCGTCCGGCACGAGGCAATGAACGGCCTGCTCAGCCTGCGCCCTGATAGTCGAGCCGCTGTGCTGCCACTGGTCGAGCAGCTTGGCAGCGACGACCCTGTCAGGCGGAGCAGGGCGATCGACCTGCTCGGGCGCATTGGCACAGACGCAGCAGCGGCAGTACCCAAGCTAATTGCCCACCTTGGCCAAGCCTCCGGCGAGGAGCGGGACGGCTGCCGCCAAGCCGTTGTGGAGATCGGCCCTGCTGCTGTGCCGGGGATTTTAGCATCGGCCAAGTCACAACCCTTGGCCAAGCTTAACGACGGTACATGGCAGGCCCGTTGCCTGAGCGAGATAGGCCTGCAGGCAATCCCTGGACTAACCGGCGCTGTCAAGACCGGCTCGGCAGACGGATCGGTTTATCTCGCCATGCTAGGGCTTAGAAATATTCGGGCCAAATCGGCGTCGGCGCGGCAGGCGATCCAGCCGTTCTTGGAGCACGAACAGGCGGCTTTCCGCGGCTTGGCTCTCGCCGCACTGGTGGCGACAGCAGACAAGCCAGTCGGTCTGGTGCCACAACTGCAATCCGCCATGAACGACGGTAACCCACTCGTCCGCCAAGCGGCAATGGATGCCCTTGCCAGCCTCGGGCCCAGCGCGCGTGCGGCGACTGCGGCACTGACCGAGAGGCTCGATGACAAGGATGCCGGGATCCAGCTCAGCGCAGTGAGAGCCATCGGCAAGCTCGGCAGTGACGATCCGGTCTTGGCCAAGCGGCTCGCCGGCATGATCGATGACGCCGGGACGGATCTGCGCTTGGCGGTGGTCGAGTCACTCGGCGGTTTTGGCAAACTACCCGGGAGCGCGGTGGCGAGTTTGGTCGGCGTGCTGAAAGTGGAACACGCTGTGACACAGTCGGCCGCATTTGACGCCTTGGCCAAGCTGGGCAAGGAGGCTAAATCGGCTTTGCCGGCGCTGAGCCAAGCCGTCCGCCATGACAACGCAACTGTGCGAGCCAGCGCGTTGAACGCTCTGGCCAGAGTTGAGCCGGATGACGACAAACTGCTGACGGCACTCAAGCAGGCGCTGGACGATCCGTCGGCCGGAGTGCGGCACACGGCCATCCGCGAGTTGGGTGAGCTCGGCTCGAACGCCCGTTCGGCCGGCCCGGCGTTGTTTGCCTGTCTGAATACGAGCGAAGACCGACAGGCAGCGCTGGACGCATTGCGGCAGGTGCGCGTTCGGGATGTGGACCTGTACATCGCAGCACTCGAAAACGAGGAACCGCTGGTACGCCTCTTCGCCTGTCAGGCATTGCGGCGGGCAGGCAAGGGTGCGCGCAAAGCCCGTTCCGAGATCACGAAACTGACACGAGACAGGTACGATTACGTCCGCCGCGAGGCCCGGCGCGCGCTCGATGCCCTCAAGTAAAGGGAATTAGTATCAAAAGTCGCTTGCAATCGGCATGCACAAGCGTATGTTCCACCGCCGCTGGGTTCCGTGTTTGCGGGTCGCCCGTAGGAAGCTGAGAAACAATCGTTAACTGAGTAACTTAACCTTTAACCCGGGTGCCTCGTCTTCGGACGCTTTTCACGGACCACCGGTTTTCGCAGGGAAACTTACTCCCATTTATTACATAAAGAAGTGTCTATAACCATGGAAGAGGCCATGGCGCAATGTCAAACTGACTTTGCTGCCGGCCAGATAGTCAAAGGGACGGTCATTGAGATCCGTCAGAAGGAAGTCATGATCGATATCGGCTACAAGAGCGAAGGCTCTGTGCCGATCAATGAATTCGAAGATCACAGCGAGGAGGAATTGAAGCTGGGCGACGAGGTCGATGTGCAGATTCTCCGGCTTGAGGATCGGGATGGCATGGTCGAGCTGTCTCACGAGCAGGCCATTTTCAAGCAGAACTGGGACAACATAAAAACCATCTGCGAGGAGGGCGGCTGCATCAAGGGCCGAGTCAAGGCCGCCGTCAAGGGCGGGTTGATCGTGAACATCGGCGTGGAGGCTTTCCTGCCGTCATCCCAGATCGACATCACCACGCCGTACGACTTGGAGCCGTACGTCGGGCAGACCTACGATTTCAAAGTGATGAAGCTCAATCTAGAGCGGCAGAACATCGTGCTGAGCCGTCGCGAGTTGATCGAGGAGGAACGCTCCGCCAAGCGCGCGAAGCTTCTCGACGACATGGTGCCTGGCGACATCCGCAGGGGCACCGTGAAAAACCTAACCGACTTTGGAGCGTTCATTGACCTGAACGGCCTCGACGGCCTGCTGCACATCACCGACATGAGCTGGGGCCGCATCACGCATCCCTCGCAAATGTTGGCTACCGGCCAGGAGCTCGAGGTGGTCGTGCTCGACATCAACAAGGAAAACGAGCGCGTCAGCCTCGGCTTGAAGCAAAAAGAGGCCAATCCGTGGGACAAGATCGAGGAGAAATACCCCATCGGAGGCAAGGTGTCCGGCAAAGTGGTCAACCTCATGCCGTACGGCGCATTCATCGAGCTGGAACCCGGAGTCGAGGGGCTGGTGCATGTCAGCGAATTGTCATGGACCAAGCGCATCAACAAGCCCTCCGAAGTGCTCAAGGCCGGAGAGGAGATCGAGGCCGTCGTGCTCGGCATCAATCAGGACGAGCAGAAAATCTCACTGGGCATTCGCCAACTCGAGACCAACCCGTGGGATCTGGCCGAGGAGAAATACAAAGTCGGCGCCAAGGTGTCCGGCAAAATTCGCAACCTCACAAGCTACGGTGCCTTCATGGGGCTCGAGGAAGGGCTTGACGCTATGATCCACGTCTCCGACATATCCTGGACGCGCAAAATCAACCACCCGTCCGAGGTGCTGAAAAAAGGAATGGACGTCGAGGCGCAGGTGCTCGAGGTCGATCGCGAAAACCAGCGCATCTCCGTCGGCATCAAGCAGCTCGACGATGATCCGTGGGACAAGATCGACGAACTGTACAAGATCGGTGATCTCGTAGAGGGTAAAGTATCCAAGCTTGCCAGCTTCGGCGCATTTGTCGGACTGGAGCACGACATCGACGGCTTGGTGCACATAAGCCAAGTCAGCGAGGATCGCGTCGAGAAGATCAAGGACGTTCTCAACGTTGGCGAAGATGTAACGGCTCGCGTGATCAAGATCGATCGATCGGATCGCCGCATTGGTCTCTCAATTAAGGCGGCCACTTACACAACAGAACAGCTCAAGGAAGAGGAAGCTGTGTTGGATGCCCTCAAGCCGGGCGAAGACCTCGTGGCGTTGCAACATGCCTTTGACACCTTTGGTAGCGAGGAGGATCAGAGCGAGCCAACGGCCGCCGCTGCGGCCGAGGAGGAAACCCGCGCCGTCGAAGAGGTATCTGCGGAGGCAGAGGCTCCAGCTCAAGAGGAAGCTCCAGCTCAAGAGGAAGCTCCAGCTCAAGAGGAAGCTCCAGCTCAAGAGGAAGCTCCAGCTCAAGAG
>DASCOW010000347.1:0-2546 GCA_036012205.1 Verrucomicrobiota bacterium | reverse complement strand
TGCCAAAAGTATTAATCTAGATTCGTTCATGGTTCCTACTGTTGTTTAGTCAACTTATCAATTAAATAGCGCTGATTATTTATTCTCCTCGTCTGGATCGCCAAAACCTGGCAATCCCAATCCATCTTGGAAGAGACCCCCGTCTTCACCTCCGCCTGCGGACATTAAAGCTCCCATAACTGCCTGCATCATTGCCATTTGTAGCTCTTCCTGGGTCTTGGCCTTGATTGCGCCGGCCATTCCCATCTGAAGGGCGTTCATCATATTCATGATCTGTTTTTTCTCTCCCGGCCCGATCAAATTCTTGAGGTCGTTATTGATACTTTGGCTGGCTTCAGCCATGGATTCCTTCCACCCATCCGCCATCGCCTTCGGGATCCATTTACCCTCGACCTTGACGACCTCTTGCTCGCCGTTCTTAAGCACGGAAAGCCCCGGCACCTCAGAATCATCGAAACCTGGTAACTGGGCTGTTAACTCATCAATATCCGGTAGATCGGGAATACCGTTTACGCTGATTGTGGCAGTGTCGCCCTCCTGTGAAACGATCTCCACCTTGATGTCCTTTAGCTTGGTCTTGATTTCTGTGTTCCACGGATCGCCCTCTTCAAGCTTGGAGGTTTCGGCCACTAACTTGAACAGTTCCTTGCCGGTCTCATCCAGAAACTTGCCTGGATCCATGCCCTTGGCAGTATCGTGCTTGCCAAGGTCACTCTCGACCAGAGTTTGTAGCATTTTCCCCATTGTCTCGAGTGATTGTTGCATTTCCTCCCGTGACGCACCCGTTCCGCCGAGATTTTCCTCAATCATGGCGGTGATCAGGTCCCGTTTGTCATTTAACAGGAGTCCGGCCTGGTTTAGCACTTCAAACAGCTTGTCCCAAAGCTGTTGGTCCATGTTGTTTACAAAGTCATGGATCAGGTTTGTAACGTCGGCCTGGTATGATGGAGGTAGCATTTTCCATAATAGCTTGGGATCTTCATCCTCCAAGAGTTTTACCGGGATCAAGACGACACTGTCCGCTCCGTCCGGCAATTGGACTTTGGGCTCAGCTGCCTTTTCAACCTGCGGCTGGGTGACCTGCTGGGAACAACCTGGCAGCAATATCAATCCCAAAGCGAGGGTGGTCAGTGGAATGATTTTTATTTGATGAATATAACCTGTCATTAGATCGCTAAAATCAACTCTGGCAGCCCGGACTGCACGGCAGAACGAAAGGCGAAGGTATGCCAATTATTATTGATCGTAAAGGCATTCAAAAAGGCTTTTTATTGCTTACGCCTGCACCGCCCCTATCCGCTTGGCCAAGTCCTCCACCACCCAGTTCGGCGCTTGGGCTGCCAACTCGTCCGCCGCCGCGCCGTGCTGCCATACTGCGAACCGGATCACCCGGCCGACATCCTCGCGCAATAACGGTTGCGCCAGCAGCCCGGCCAGGTAACCGGCCAGCAGGTCGCCGCTGCCGCCTTGGCCAAGCGCCGGATTACCGGTGGGATTCACAAACACCTCGCCCTCAGCGCGCCCGATTAGGGTGTGCTGCCCCTTCAGCACCACCCAGCAGCAGCCGAACTTGGCCGAGAGTGCCCGCAGTGCCTCAACACGGTCGGCCTGCACGACGTCCGCGCTTGATCCAAGCAGCCGGGACGCCTCGCCGGGGTGCGGTGTGATCACGCGGATTGCCTTGTCGGGCAGCCCGCCCGACGGCAGCCAGTCGAGTGCGCTGGCATCCACCACCATCGGCACCGACGACTCGCGCCACATCTCGCCAGTAGTGTCCTTCAAGTCATCCGGCAGATCATCGGCCGCCAGCCCGGGGCCGATCAGCAGCCCGGTGATCGACTTCACCGTGATCTCGCCCGGCACCAGCGGACGCACCATCACGCCGGCCAACTGCGACGCCACCGGCACGAACACCTCCTCCGGCGTCAGCAACGTCACCAAGCCCGGCTGCGCTCGCGCCGCGCCGTGCGCTGCCAGCACTGCCGCGCCGTGGTAGCCGACACTGCCAGCCATGATGCCGAGGTGGCCAAACGTGCCCTTGTGTCCACCGGCCGGCCGGGCCGGCGGGAAGCCGCCAAAATCCTCCGCTTGGCCAAGCAACAGGTCGCTCGTTTCGCGACACGGTGCCAAGCCGATGTTCGGCGCCACCCGCAGGCGTCCAACGAACTCCGACGCGCCTGGCTTCAGCAGGCCAAGCTTGACCGCACCGAGCGTCAGCGTCTCCGTGGCTCGAATCGCCGCGCCCTGCACCTCGCCGCTCGCTGCATCGATTCCGGAAGGAACGTCTACAGAAAGCACACACAGCCGCTTGGCATTGACCTGCGCGATGACCTGCATCCAGTCTGCATCGAGCGGCCGATTGAGTCCGATACCGAACAGGCCATCAATGACCAGCGCCGGTGCGGGATCGAGATCGAGCGGAAGTTTTTGACGCGTCTTGGCCGGATCAGTCACGCTGAGCAGGCTCACCTCGCGTCCCGGTAGATGCCCGGCCATGGCCCGGACGTCGTCGCCGTTGTGGCCCTTGCCAGCGAGCAGCAGGATCG
>DASCOW010000346.1:0-2805 GCA_036012205.1 Verrucomicrobiota bacterium | reverse complement strand
CGTGCTTTGCCAAAGCAGTTCACCCGCGGCACCCTCCTCTGCCGAAATCCCCGCCACCCCGCCTGAAGCACAGTACACGTACATTTTTTTTCCAAGCAACGTCATCGGCATCACCGAGGCGTGCGACATCTTCCAATCGCCCGGGTTTGACGTCTCCCACATGACGTTCCCGGTGGCGATATCCACGCCTAGCATCAATGACTTTCCCGCCGGTGCCAACACAACCGTCTCCCCATCGATCAAAGGACACTGGCCCGTGTACCAAAGCGGCACCTCCGCGCCGTGATCGGCCACCATGTCGATCCCCCACTGGAAACTTCCCGTCTCCGTATCCACACACATCACATGGCACCGCGGCCCAATCGTAACAGTGTACTGCTCAGTCACCGCCGGCACCGTTCGGGAAACGCCGTGATTGCGCTTGGTCGGCGCCTTGTACCAGCGACGCCAGATTTCGCGGCCGTCAGCAATCGAGAAGCAACGCAACGCATCCCCTTGCTTCTCCTCGTCATAATCCATCACATACACGCGCCCCTTCCAGACCACAGCCCCGCTGTGGCCCTCGCCCAAGTCGATCGGTTTGTCCCACAGCAATGGCGGTCCGCCCTCCTCCCAACTTTCCGCCAACGCCATGCTGTTGCTGCAAATATTGCTGAAGTCAGCCCCCCGAAAGTGCGGCCAAGCGCCGGCAGTCTCCCCCGGTTGACCATCAAACTCCAAGAACTCACCCTCGATATCCACCTGCTCTACCCTGGCGCTGGATGATTCCGCCGCAATGCCGCCTCCCATCGTGCCGGCAGCTCGCTCGGCAGCAACATCGGTTACACGCTTGCGCGGTGCCACAGGTGCGGGAGATCGGAACAAAACGAAGAGGAACCCAGCGGCAATACAAGCCACCAAGCCAATCATCACGGCACTAAGTTGTCGCTCACTCACCAGTCACCATACTTCCTCCCATGCTCACAAGTTACGATATCATGCAAAAACGGGCCTGCAAGAATGAGTCGTCAATTAAAAACTAAACCGAATTTGCCCAAAATCTACTGTACAACCCACGAAAAACCTTATTAATCAAGCGCTACAGTCGAAAGAAAATGCTTGCAAAAAAGGGTCATGCAGACAAGAATAAAAACCGCGTCTACGAATTATGGCCAATAAGGAACATCTGGGGCGACGAGGGTTTATCGGAGCCGGCTTGGTCGGCGCAGGAGGTGCCCTTGGCTGGCTGGCGCGCAAATTCCAAGGGCCGGACGCGGTCCGCAAACCCACTCCAGTTTCGGACGGGAATCGGTTCGAGTACGATGTCAGTGAGTTCGAAAAAACCGACCCGGCCATCCTAAAGTACCGGCCCGCAGGTGAATTTGAGACCGGTTTGAATCGCGTCAAGCGATTGGAGGCCACCGCAAACGGACACGTGCTTGTTGCCGGCGACCAAAAAGTGAAATTTTTTAGCGCGAGCGGGACGGTAGAAACTGAAATCGCCCTTGAACGACCAACACACTGCATTCATGTGGCAGGTGAGGATGAATTGTTCGTCGGTCTGTCCGACCGGATCGAGATTTACGACCACGCCGGCGGTAAAAAATCACAAGGACCGCGGCTTGGCAAACGAACCTACCTCACCGCCATCGCAACACAGGGCGACTCGATTTTCCTCGCCGATGCTGGCAACCGCGAAGTGATCGTTTGCGACAGGTCAACCGGTGAGGTGCGTTTTCGCTTCGGAAAAAAAGATGCAGAAAAAAACAATCCTGGCTTCGCCGTGCCGAGTCCTTATTTCGACTTGGCCATCGCGCCAGACGGCCGTTTGCGCGTGGCCGACACCGGCAGACTCCAGATTGAAACCTACACGCTTGATGGACGGTTCCAGTCTGCGTGGGGTCAACCGGGAATGAAGATCGGACGGTTCTGTGGTTGCTGCAACCCGGTCTATTTCACCCTAACTCCGGACGGCGACTTCATCACCAGTGAAAAAGGATTGGCCCGCATCAATCACTTCACCGGTGACGGAGAATTCCTTGGTGCCGTGGCAGGGCCGGACACGCTTGTGGAAGACAAGGAGTTGGCACGGAAAGCCTGCGAGGACTGCACCATCGGGGCCGGTTTCGATGTGACTATCAACCCGCAGGGAGACGTTCTGGCGTTGGACCCCTACCGGAAGACCGTGCGAACGTTCACCCCGAAGCAGCAAACCTGACCCATGAAAGAAGGCGAACCAACAAAAACCAGACGCCGTGACCTCTTCACTGGCGGGGTACGCCTTTTGGCGCTGGGAGGCATGGCCGCCTACGCCACCGCCCAGACCCTTAAGGCCCGTCGGCTGGAGGACGATCCGAATTGCATTCGCCTCTACACGTGCGACGACTGCGTCGAATTCGCCTCCGGTTGCAAACTACCCAAGGCTTATCAATTCAGGGAACAGCACCCGAACCGGTGAACGGGGGCTCTAGTTGGCCTTGATGTCGAAGGCAAAGAGCAATTCTTGGTCGCGCAGATACAGCACACCATTGGCGACAACCGGATGCGTCCAAACCCGACCGGCCGGTTTGCGCAGCTCGGTTTGTGGATCAAGTTTGAATTGACCATGTTCCTTCCAGCCCGAGGTGCTGGCCTCGGCAAGGGCCACTTTGCCCGAGCTTTCCTCCACGCAATACAGTCGGTTGTCAGCATAAGACACGCACCCTTTGCCAAACTCTTTTGAATCCCAAACCACCTCGCCATTGTTGAAATTTTGGCAGGTCCACCCCCGACCATCGGAGTAGCCGTAAAGATGCCCGTCGTGCAGCAGGACTCCACCGTGTTGGT
>DASCOW010000345.1:0-3585 GCA_036012205.1 Verrucomicrobiota bacterium | reverse complement strand
CGTCCGAGTAGGTGTTTCGCACTTAAATTTTCCTGCTTGAGGTAAAGTTTGTTTTTCATGGTCGAGTTCGAAAGCTTCCTAATACGTTTATTAAAGAGCATTCCCTGTTTTTGCAACAACCAAAAAAGACACCCACAAGGCCGGAGTGTTCAATGCAAATTTAGGTAATCTAGGTCCCGCTTTTCAATTGATCAGCATAAAAAACCCGGCGCATCCGGCGGCGGCGGAGAGTAATGCCAGCACGCCGAAAATGATTACTTGGGTTGAGTAACTCTTCTCGACCGATGCGCCGCCCTTGTCCGAGACGATCAGAGGCATTTCTCCGTCGCGCAGTGCCCAGCCATTACCAAGGCGTGAGGCGTCACCGAATACGTAAACTTCTTCGTTGAGTTCCAGCGCGGTCTCGGTGTACCGGAGCGTCTTGTTGAACATCCATCCCTGAGTCTTTTTGTTGTAGCGAGAGTCCAGGAGTTGCTTCAAGTTGTCGTCGGCATCGTCCATGAAGCCGGATCGGGAAAACCGGTCTTCTTCCACAACGAGCTTAATCTTGCTCGAATCCACCACGGCTTGGCCTGTGTCATCCTTTACCAAGAACGGCAGAGTCAGCTCATCCTTGATGTAGGTCGCCCAGTGGTGTGTTGTGTTGCCCTTGCTGTTCGTTCTGCTGCGCCTTTCCTCGACATGAAAGCAGTAGTGCACGCACGACTGCTGGCGCCACGGGCTGATCAGCGGTTCCTCCGAAGTGGCCGTGCGGCCACGAATTTCCGCTGGCCCCTCCACAAGCTGCGCGATCGGGCTGGTCTCGGTCGCGCTCATGAGGTCACGGGTTCGCTTTGCCTTTCGCCAAAGGAGGTAAAACACCAAGGCCAGCAATGGCCCGGTGATCAACAGGATGTAAGCGACGACGTTCGCGTCGGAATCAGCAAGCAGAACGAAGGGGTAGGGAAGGTTCATTGGCCTTGGTTTTTAAGGGGCTACACCTTCAGGAATATCTTATTGCGGTACAGGCAATACAACAGGCCCCACTTGATGGACAAGAGCGTGACGGCCAGCAGCAGCGTCCTGTGTTCGCCAGCGAGCATAAGGATTCCTCCAAACAGGCTGTCATTCGTATAGCCAAATTTCAAAAACCGAGGAGCCATGTAAATGAGGATTGAATTGGCGCCGATCACGGTAAAAAACAGCGTGCCTTTGCGCAACTGCCAGACATCGATTACGAGGTAGAACAGGCTCAGCAGAAGCAGGCTCCAACCGGCGCAGTTCAGCACGAAGGAGCTGGACCAAAGATTTTTGTTGATTGGGAAGTCGATGTTCCACAACCAAGCCAGCCCAAGGCACACAACGCCGGCGATGGCCATGAAACGGGTTTTCTTTAATCCATCGATGTCGCTTCGTCGCAGTAACTGTCCCGTGAGACAACCCAGCAGTGCCGTGGCGATTGCGGGGATGACGGCGAACAGTCCCTCGGGGTCGCGGACGTCCTTGTAAAGTTTCCCCGGCACGAGATGCCGGTCGATGTAGTCGGTCAGCGTGTGGCCGGGGTCGAGATCGCCTGCACCAAATTCCGGAACGGGAATGAAACGCAGCGCTGCCCAGTAGCCGACGAGCAGTCCCGCCACCCAGATCAACTGTGCGCGCCACTGGGTGTTTGTGGCGATCAACGCGGCGAACATATAGGCCAAGCCGATGCGGCCGAGTACGCTGGCGTAACGCATCCCCCCCCAGCCATCCACGCTGGCCAAATCGCGGCTCAGCAACCCGTTGTAAAGAATGCCCAGTACCACGAGAACCAAGCCGCGCTGAACGAAGTGGCGGTGAAGGGTCGCCCGACTGTCGCCTTTGGCCAAGCGGTTGGCGACCGAGTACACCGTGGATACCCCGGCTATAAACAGGAACAACGGGAAGATCAGGTCGTAAGGCTCGAATCCGTGCCACTTGGGATGGTGCAGTCGGTGCCTGAGCCATTCACTAGCCTTCACCGAGAACAGCGCAAGCACACCTAGCACGACCGGCTTGCCGCCGATGATCCAAAACATGTCAAAGCCCCGCAGCACGTCGAGACTTCTTAACCGTTCGGGAGGCGTACCACTTGTTTTTAAGTCTGATTTGTTTTTCATTTTAACCGGACTATCACATGGCACGAGGCTCTTGGAGTGGAGATCTAGTCGATCCGTCCGGCTATGAGAGACTCCACGACAGTGGGATCGGCGAGAGTACTGATGTCGCCGAGGCTGTCAATTTGGCCTTCTGCTATCTTGCGCAGAATGCGGCGCATGATTTTTCCGCTGCGAGTTTTGGGTAAACCGGGAGTAAACTGGATTTTCTCAGGCGACGCATGCGGGCCGATGTCGGCGCGGACTTGTTTCACGATCTCCGCGGCCAAGGTGTCGGTAAGCTCCTCTCCAGTTTTGAGTGTGACGTAGGCGTATATGGCGTTGCCCTTGATATCGTGATCGAAGCCGACGACCGCCGCCTCGGCCACGGCGGGGTGGCCACCGATTGCGCCCTCGATTTCGGCCGTGCCAAGGTTGTGTCCGCTGACGATGATTACGTCGTCCACGCGGCCGGTGATCCAGTAGTAGCCATCCTCGTCGCGGCGGCAACCGTCGCCGCTGAAGTATTTGCCTGGAAACCGTGCGAAGTAGGTGTCGATGAATCGCTGGTGGTCGCCGTAGACGGTTAGCATCTGGCCGGGCCAAGTCTCGAGCATACAGAGGTTTCCGGAGACGCCGTTGCCCTCGATGACATTGCCTTCGTCGTCGACCAACGCCGGCTTGACGCCAAAGAACGGCAGGGTGGCGGAGCCCGGCTTGGTTGGGGTGGCACCAGGCAGCGGGGTGATGAGGATACCGCCGGTCTCGGTCTGCCACCATGTATCCACAATTGGGCAGCGTTCCTTGCCAACAATGGTATTGTACCAGTTCCATTCCGGCTCCTTGATGGGTTCGCCAACAGTGCCAAGCACGCGGAGGCTGGAGAGGTCGTGTGCGCTTGGCCAATCGTCGCCTTCTTTCATCAGCGCACGCAGGGCGGTGGGTGCGGTGTAGAAAATGTTAACATTGTGCTTGGCCACGATCTGCCAAAACCGGCCGAAGTCGGGGTAGTTTGGCACGCCTTCGTACATCATCGTTATGGCACGATTGGCCATTGGGCCGTAGACGATGTACGAGTGGCCGGTGATCCATCCGATGTCGGCCGTGCACCAGTATACGTCGCCGGGGTGGTAGTCAAAAGTGTAGTGATGCGTCGTGGCGGCATAGGTGAGATACCCGCCGGTGCCGTGCAGCACGCCCTTTGGTTTGCCGGTGCTGCCGGAGGTGTAGAGGATGAACAGCGGATCCTCGGCGTCCATCGGCTCGGGGGCACAAACGGGGTTGGCAGCGGCGAGGGCGTCGTGCCACCAGACGTCGCGCCCATCGGACATGGCGACATCGGAGCCGGTGCGCTTGACGACGAGAATTTTCTCGATCGACGGTGTGCTCTCAACTGCCTTGTCGGCATTGGCTTTCATTGGAATGTCGAGCTTGATGCCGCGGACGCCGGTGTCCTGAGTGATGATGGCCTTGCACTGGGAGTCATTAATCC
>DASCOW010000344.1:0-7417 GCA_036012205.1 Verrucomicrobiota bacterium | reverse complement strand
CAGTATATGCCACTTCGGCATCAGCCAAAGTAACCGTGGCCGAGGCACCGTTAACGGTGAATGATTTGACTCTGGGTGCTGCAGGGAAGTAATCAGCATCGCCATCCTGAAAAAAGAAAACCGATACAGAACCCTTTCCCAGCACCGTCAATAACCCGGTTGTATCCACAGTTGCCGGCCCGGCGACACCGTAACTGACCGTCAAACCCGAATCGGCTGTTGCCGCGACACTAAAGGGAGCGACACCGTAAGTGACGTCACCAATATCAGGCGCAGTTACGGTCTGCGATGGTTGGGCCTGCATTGTTTCCGGAATGGAAAAAACCATAGCCGTGACGAAAGCGAGAGAACCCGCCGTGTAGCGCTTAACTTTTGTTCCTATTATTTTTTTCATAGTTGAAATCAGCTCACCGATGAAGTCAGTTCAAACCAGCGTCCGACCTGACATTCCACAACTTATTCACAACCGGCACGAATTTGGACAGAACGCCAAACCATTGGCAAGTCTTTTATTTCCAATAATATCCATGCCCTGAGCGACCGCTTTTTCGTGTGTGATCTGTTGTAGAATTATTCGTTTCTTTTCTGTTTTTTGGTTGTTCGTTTATCAGCTCCTAGCTGAACGGCTACGAGCCGCTCCGATTCTCTGAGCGAAATTAATTTCGCCCGAAAAAACTCTTTTTCTTGTTTATGACTTTCAAATCCCCCGATACATATTTAAAGTTGTAATTCTTTGACTCAGAACCACTTGGAACTATTTTGTATCTTTTCCTTTTCCCTTTTCCTGTCTCCACAATCCTTGCCGTGGCTGGTTTGGTCAGGCTCTTTACCGATTCTCTGTTGACAAAACCCTTGTAAATTACTGTCAAATCAGGACTTCCGCCTCCTTCCTTCATCTGTTGATTCTCGGCCTTAACGAGTAATTCCGCCTTGGCAACATCCAACGTCACCATGCCGGGTTTGGCCGAAGCGTACCGATCGTCACCCATTTGAATTGCAAAAACACGCACTTTTCCAGCCCCTTTGATGGTTATCGTCCCTTTTTTGTCGATTGATGCCGGACCGTTCACAAAAATCGAGACCGGCAATTTTGAACTAGATACTGCCTTCACCGCAAACGGTTTATCTCCGTATTTCTTGGCTGAAATACGACTTATTGTGATGGTCTGAGCCTCCTTGGCTTCAAGCACCGACGAGTCGGCTGACAAGCAGAACAATGCGGTCGTAAATGCCATCGTTAACCGCATCGTACCCGTCCCCAACTGGATACTAGGCTGGTCGTTCGCCCTCAATTCTCCGGATGGGTATCGGAGAGGCCAGATTATGGCAAGCCATTTTTCAAAAAAATTAATCTGCCTTGGCCACGATCATGGTCAGGTCATCCACCTGTTCCACGTTCCCGGAGTATTTTTTGAGCAACCCAAATACAGACTCGACAATGGTCGCCGCCTTTGATTGCCGCCTGCGGTGTACTTCCTCCAAAATGCGACCAACCCCGAATAACTCCCCTTCCGGGTTGGATGTTTCCTCGAGACCGTCGGTTAGCAGCACCAACACATCCCCCTTGGTCAATTGCACCGGCTTGGACACAGTGTACTCCGCGCTTGGCATGATCCCCAACGGCATCCCAGTTCTCCTGAGCTTACTCTTCACCCCACCGTCAGGGCCAAGGATGAACGCTGGCGAGTGACCGGCGCTGGCATGGACAATGGTTCCTTTTTCAGGATCGAGCTTGGCCAGCAACATCGTGACAAACCTATCCTTGCCGACGTCCTCCCCCACCATCGTGTTGGCACGGGTGAGGATCAGGGAAAGGTCGTTGCGGTTCCGGGCGAGGAGGCGCAGGTAGGCGCGAGTTTCAGCCATGAGCAGAGCCGGACCGATCCCGTGGCCGCTCACATCGCCAACGGCAAGTGCGAGTTGGCCGTTCGACGTGGTGAGGTAATCAAAATAATCTCCCCCGGTTGCCGCCGCCGGCTTGGACGCGCCGGCAATGTCGAACCCTGCCAACTGCGGTGCGTTGCGCGGGAAGAGGTGCTGTTGAATTTCACTCGCGATCCGGAACTGTTCCTCGGACTCGTGCATCGCCGCCTGAGCCTTCAATCGCTCGGTGATATCGCGGGCGTTGATCACCACGCCGCCGATCGACTCGTCATCGAGCAGGTTGCGGGCGGTGGTGTCCAGCACCCGTTCGCTTCCGTCCGCAGCGATAAACCTTCCCTCGATGGCTGTTGACGTGCCGGCTTGGCCAAGCACCTGGCGGAACTCCGCCCGTAACCGATCCTGATCCTCCCCGTACGCCAGCGCAAACCAATCGCTGTTGATCAACGCCTCAGCGCTCCTGCCCAGCACCCGCTCGCATGCCGGGCTGACAAACTGAACGACGCCCTTGCAGTCCAACACTGCGATCACATCCGAGGCGTTCTCGATGAGTGACCGGTGCCGCAGTTCACTCGCTCGCAGATCCTTCACCGTCTGCCGCCGCGAGGCCCTCACTGCTGCCTCGCGCAACTCGCGCTCCACCGCCGGAACCAACCGCGCCAAGTTTCCCTTCATCAGATAATCGTGTGCGCCAGACTTCATCGCCGCCACAGCGGTGTCCTCACCGATGCCACCGGAGACGATGATAAACGGGATGTCGAGTTGCGATCCCTGCAAAACTTCCAGCGCCTCCGGCGCGCTAAATTCCGGCAAGTTATAGTCAGCTAGAATCACCTCCCACGACGCCTGACCAAGCGCGGCCCGCATCGCGCCCGCAGTCTCCACCCTCTCAAAATCCGGCTCAAAGCCCCCCGCCCTCAGCAGGCCGACCAGCATGCGCGCGTCGAACTCCGAGTCCTCCACCACCAGCACGCGCAACGCGCGCTTCCCGTCGCCGGGCGGATTGGCTTGGCTTGTCGTATCGCTCATGATCCGGTTCGCTTGGCCAAGCTAAACCGCCGGGCAACCTTTGCGAAGCCTTGTTTGCAGCACGGCGTGTTTTGGTTGACAACGCATGGCCAAGCCGATAGCAACACCGCCGAAGACTCGCATCGCCGACATGAAACGCGCAGCCATTTTTTTTGCCCTCTTCGCAATCGCCCTAGCCAACGCCGAGACGTTCACCCTCGACACGCGCAGCCGCGTCCGGGATGCCAGCGGCGACTGGGCCGAGCGGCAGCAGAAAGTGCTTTGGGACGCCAAGGCCACGGTGGTGATCGTCTGCGACATGTGGGATTTGCACCACTGCAAAAACGCCGTTGGGCGCGTCGGCGAAATGGCACCGCGCATGAGTCAACTGCTCAACACCGCCCGGGCCAAGGGCGCGCTCATTATTCACGCGCCGTCCTCATGCATGGAATTTTACAAAAACCACCCTGCCCGCAAGCGAGCCCAAGCTGCCCCCGCCGCCGCCACGCAACCCAAGGCCATCGAGAGTTGGTGCCACTGGATCGACAAGGTGGAGGAAAAACAAGGCTACCCGGTCGACCACTCCGACGGCGGCGAGGATGACGACCCAGCAGAGCACGCCGCCTGGGCCAAGCACCTGACCAAGCTCGGCCGCAACCCGCGCAGCCCGTGGAAGCGGCAGGTGGACCTGATCGAGATCGATGCCAAGCGCGACGCGATCAGCGACAGCGGCATCGAGATTTGGAATCTGCTCGAGGCGCGTGGCATCCGCAACGTTCTGCTCGTCGGCGTACACACAAACATGTGCGTACTCGGCCGACCCTTCGGCCTGCGTAACATGGCGCGCAACGGCAAAAATGTCCTGCTCGTACGCGACCTGACAGACTCGATGTACAACCCGGCAAGCTGGCCGTACGTGAATCACTTCCGCGGTACCTCGCTGGTTGTTGAACACATTGAGCAACGGGTTTGCCCAACGACCACCAGCGACCAAATGCTCGGCGGCGAGCCGTTCCACTTCAAAGGCGACACCCCACCGCACGTCGTGTTCATGATCGGCGAGAGTGAATACAACACCGCCTCGACCCTGCCGGTGTTCGCGAAAAGACAGCTCGAGTACCGGGGCATCCGCTGCACGTTCGTTCACGTGGACGAAAACGACCCGAACGACTTCGCCGGACTCGAGGCGCTGAAGGAAGCCGACCTGCTTTTCCTGAGCGTCCGCCGACGCACGCCGCCCAAGGCACAACTCGACCTCGTCCGTGCGCACTTGGCCAAGAGCAAACCGCTCGTTGGCATCCGCACCGCCAGCCACGCGTTCGACCACGACCCGCCCAGCGCGAACCACGCGCGCTGGACCAAGTTTGACGACGAAATCCTCGGTGTCGACTACCGAAAACACTACGGCAACAAGCCTCCCAAACCGGCCACGGTCATCCAGTTCGCGACTGACGCAGCCAACCACCCGATCCTTAACGGCGTGCCGCACGACGCGTTCGAGGTCAAATCGCACCTCTACAAAAACAAGCCGGTTGCGACTTCCATAACTGTGCTGATGACCGGCACGCTCTTGGGGCGAGATGACATCAGCGAACCGGTGGCCTGGACGAATGAAGCCAACGGCGGTCGCGTCTTTTACACGTCACTTGGCAGCGTCGACGACTTCGCGATGCCGGCGTTTCAGCGACTGCTGCTCAACGGCATCCTCTGGGCGCTCGACGAGCCCGTGCCGCCGACTGACCCGCGAGTCGCCGTCAGAAAGTAAACCGAACCATGGCCAAGGAGATCGAGCCCATCAATCCGCAGGAGCCGAAGGTGACCCATGCCGTCGAGATGCGGTACCGTGCCCTGGCCAACCAGCTTCGCTCGGCGAACAGTTACGGACTGGGCAACCCGGAGATCACCCGGATGCTCGGCCTTAGCCGGTTGCCTCATCAAAATATCATCATCGAGGAGGCGCAACGGATCGTTGCAGAGTTCTCCGCCTTCCCTCCCGAGTGGGCGCGGCCCTGACGTGTGCCTGTCTGTCTAAGCGGCTACGGCGCGGCCGGTGCGAACACTTCCTCGCGGGTGATTTCCGCCGACGGCGTGGCGTCCGCCTCCAAGTCACCCAGCGCATACTGCAGGCCGTCCAGATAGTGCTGCAGCATGGCAGGCTTCCAGTAGGTGGACGCGTTGTGGCCAAGGTTGGTGTAAAAGACGCGACCGCCCTCAAACGTGCGAATCCACGACACCGGCACGGTGCGTCCACCTTCGGTGTATTGTTTCTTGAGTCCCTCGTTGCGGTCGAGCGGCTTCATCGTTTGCGCCTTGGTCAGGTCGAGGCTCACCAGCACACGCAATTTGCCGCTGCCAACGTACGTCTCCGGTTTGTACTGGTAAATCTCGTCCTTGTGCCAGAAGCCGTTGCCCTTGAACGCACGGTTGAGAATGTGACTCGGATCGTCAAGCTTGAACGACCACGTGCCGCCACCACCCCAAGGGTGGCCGTTGAACTGGCCGCCGATCATCTGCGCACCGGTTTTCCACTTGTAAAAATTATCTCCCGCCGCATGGATGCCGGCGACGCCTTTGCCCCGGCTCATGAAGTCAAGGACCGCGTTGCGCTGCTCGTCGTTCTCGAGGGTCAGGCTCGTGGTGTTGTTGAACAGGATCGCGTCGTACTTCTCGAGGTTGGCCTTGTTGAACACCGCGTACTCGTCGGCCAGGTCGGCAGTGAATGCACCAGTCTTTTTGCCTAGCTCCCGGATGGCAAAGTTTCCCGCGACGATCGAGGTATGCACAAACGTCTCGCAGCGATAAAAGACAAGGATGCGACGGGTCTTTTTCAGCTTGGCCAAGGCCTTGGCCGGCAACGCTGCCAGCACCTTGGCCTTCGTATCGTCAGTTAGCGGCTTCAGGCGCTTCTTCCCGTCCTCCCACGCCGCTTGGCCAAGCGGCAGCGCCGCCAGGCCAACGGCCAGCAATGTCAGTGTAATTTTTTTTCATTAGCAGAAAAAGTGAACAGCGCGCAAGCTAAGCTAAGCTGAGCTGAGCTGCGGGGAATGTGTAGCCCTTTCGTCACACGATTGCTTAGCCGCCGCAGCGGTCACACGTCGGCCCGGCATACGCCGGGATGGAGAAACCGACGTCCTCGAGGTCGGGATCGAAGCACTGAGTGAACACCGCCGCCAACACATGGTGCGCGGCGGCCCGGGTCCGCGCCGCGCCCGGCGGCTCGATCGCCGCCATCCGATCCTGCACGTCCATCCGCAACCCGCGCGGAAACTTGGCCAAGGTCTCCTGCAATTCCTCCGGGCTGGCCGCCTTGAACAACGCCGCAAGTGACCGGACATGGATGTGGTTGAGATAACGGCGGGTGAACTCCGAGACCATCCCCGGCGGCATTGGCGCAATGAACGCCAACCGCTCGACACTCTGTGCGAGGGTGTCAAACAGCCCAGCCGAATGGCACTCGGGGCAACTGGCCAAGCCGCGCAGGTTTTCCAGCGCGATGGTGGCCCGCTTGCAGACCGGACACCTCCCGGCGGCGGACGGGGCTTCCTCCGGTAGCTTCAGGCTCACATCGCCACGAAGCTGCATCACCCAGGCCGGGCTGGCGGTGCGGCCGATCGCCTCCCGCCGCTCCGCTTCCGTCACCGTTACCCGCAGATCGGCATCGAGTCGATCGCGGTTGTAGCTCGAGAGGTTTTCGCGGACATGATTGCGGATCGACAACGGTGCCTGCTGCAAGAACAATCCCGGCGCCCCCTCGCGCATCAACTCCACCAGCACCTCTTGCAGTTTCAAGTCGTCCAGTTCGTTGAACAGTTCAAACGACAGAATCTCCTCCCGGACCAAGTCCGCCAGGTCAGTGCAGGCGCAATGGGGGCATCTTGGAAACGATTTCTGAAGCTGAGTCGCGGTATAGGTGGGCATGACTTAAGGTTCCCTTGTTCGCTTGGCAAGACGCTAACCTGATCCGGCCGCCAAGCCAAGCAGGAGCAGCTTACGGGCCACGCTTGCCGGGCGGCACGGGTTCGGGCTCCCTGCCCGGTCTCAACTCGTCAAAAAACTTGAACGGAAACTGAAACGGCACCAGCAACGCCTTGGGAATGTGCTTGAGCTCTAGCTTCGGTTGATTGAGCGTGCCGCTCACCTCAAACTTGAGCATGCGCTCGATCGGCGACAGCGCCAGATTGATCACCGGCCCGATCACCCACGTGTCACGCAACGCCTCCGCCACCACTCCTGCTTTGTGTATCCGTCCGTCAAAGTCGATCTTCCCCGTGTACTGCAGTCGTACCAACGGCGATTTGAGCTCCAGGTTGCGGCTCCCGACGATGCTGTCTTTGATCGTGAAATCCGCCGTGCCTTCCGAGAACGTGCTCGCGCCCAGCCCCGGTGCCAGGCGATCCAGCACCGGCGTGAAGATGCTCATTAACGGCAGTTCCCAAAGGTAACCGTCTTTCAGCATCACGCTGGATGTCCCGTTCCAACTCTCCCAGTCACTCGATTTGGCCGTGATGTCCAGTGATCCGTCTACACG